>JABJOK010000016.1 GCA_018664365.1 Candidatus Peregrinibacteria bacterium
AGAATGGGTAACGCAAGAGTAACACGAGGAAAAGTAAAAGTTGCATACATAAATCCTGAAAAAAATATAATTGGTCTAAAGGGAGCAGTTCCGGGGCCAAATGGTGGACTAGTAATAATCAGTACGAAATAACACAGCTCTATAAAGAGCAAACCTAATAATAATGAAAGTAGATCTTTACACACAATCCGGAGAAAAGAAGGGGCAAGTTGACCTTCCAAAGGAGATCTTTGAAGTTGAAATGAACGAAGACTTGGTTCACCAAGCACTAATTCGTCAACTTTCTAATAAGAGAATTGCGACTGCTCATGTGAAGCACCGTGGAGACGTAAGAGGTGGAGGAAGAAAGCCTTTCCGTCAAAAAGGAACGGGTAATGCTCGTCAAGGAACAATCCGTGCAGGGCACATGAGAGGTGGAGGAGTTATTTTTGGACCATCAAATGAAAGAAACTTTGTAAAAGATATGCCGAAGAAGCAGAGAAGAAAGGCACTATTCTGTGCGCTTTCAGAGAAGGCACGTGATAATGAGATAATTGTATTAGAAGGATTCACAGCTGAGAAGCCAAGTACAAAGACATTTGTAGAGATGCTTGAAAAACTTCCTGTAGATAGGAATGCCCTTGTTGTACTTGCTGAAAAAGACATTCTTCTTCAGAAGTCTAGCAACAATGCTTCAAATGCTAAGACTATCCTTGCTAATTACGTAAATATTCACGATCTTCAGAAATATAGAAAAGTTATTTTCCTAAAAGATGCAGTAGATAAACTAAAAGATACATTCTTAAAATAATATGAAAGAATTCGAAACAATCGTAAAATCAGTAACAACAGAAAAAAGCTCTTTGGCTCAAGCCGATGGTAGATACACCTTCGTGGTGAGAAAAAGTGCTACAAAGGTAGATGTTAAGCATGCTATCAAGGCGATATACGGAGTAGAGGTAGAGAACGTAAGAATGATGCTTGTTCCAAAGAAGACTCGAGTTATAGGTAGAGGAAGAGTGTGGAACAAAAGACCAGTTTACAAAAAAGCGATAGTTACACTTAAAGACAAGAAGACTATCGATCCAAATAAGTTAATTCTAAAAGATAATAAGAAGAAATAATAATGGCTCTAAAGAAATTTAAACCAACAACACCGGCAAGAAGGCAGATGAGCGTATCTTCATTCGATGAAGTAACTAGAACAAAGCCTGAAAAAAGCTTAACTAAAATAGCTAAGAAGATCACTGGAAGAAATAATTCTGGACGAATTACGGTAAGACACAGAGGTGGAGGTAATAAGCGTCTATACAGGATCATCGATTTCAAGAGATTCGACAAGAAAAATATCGAAGGAAAAGTGTTTTCAGTTGAATACGATCCCAACAGAACTGCCTACATAATGCTTGTAGTCTATAAGGATGGTGAAAAGAGGTACCATTTGGCTCCAGAAGGAGTAAAAGTTGGTGAGAGCATAATGACTGCAGAAAAAGCGAAGATAAAAGTAGGAAATAGAATGAAAATAGTTAATATCCCAGTTGGATACGAAATATACAATGTTGAAATGAAGAAAGAGAAGGGAGGACAGCTTGGTAGAAGTGCTGGTTCATCTCTAAAACTTGTTTCTCTAGAGGGAGCTCATGCTCAGGTTCAGATGCCTTCAGGAGAGATAAGATTAGTGGAGAAAGAGGGGTACGCTACAATAGGACAAGTTAGTAATATCGATCACAATAATATAGTAATAGGAAAGGCGGGAAGAATGAGGCACAAAGGAAGAAGGCCTCAAGTAAGAGGTAAAGCGATGAATCCAGTAGATCATCCACATGGAGGTGGAGAAGGTGGAAGCCCAATTGGGATGAAGCATCCAAAAACTCCATGGGGAATGCCAGCTCTTGGACTCAAGACTCGCAGAAGAAAATACACAGACAAGATGATTGTAAAAGATAGAAGACGTAAATAATTAACCATCTAAAATGGGAAGAAGTGCTAAAAAAGGACCATTCGTAGACCCGAAACTGATCAAAAAAGTGGAGGTGCTAAGCGAAGCCGGTCAAAAAAAGCCAATTAAGACGTGGTCAAGAAAATCATGTATAGCACCTGAGTTCGTAGGACACACATTCGCTGTCCATAACGGAAAGCAGTTTATCCCAGTATTCGTTACAGAAAACATGGTTGGTCATAAACTAGGAGAATTCTCTCCAACGAAACTATTCAGAGGTCACGGAGGTAAACTATCTAAATAAACTAACGCTCCATAGGGGCAACTAAATACGAAATGAAAGCAATACTAAGAAGAATCAGGATCTCATCAAAGAAAGCAAACCTTGTTGCTGCACTTGTTCGCAACAAAGATGTAACAGACGCTATTGATCTTCTTAAATACACGCCAAAGAAAGCAGCTGGAATACTTAAGAAAGTTATAGAATCAGCAGTAGCAAACGCAGAATCAAATTTCAAACAACAAAAAGAGAATCTATATATCAAAGAAATTGTGGTTACAGAAGGTCCTACATTTAAGAGAAGCATACCAATTTCAAAAGGACGTATGCATCCCCTACTAAAAAGGACTGCGCACATAACTGTAAAAGTAGAAGCTAAGAAAGAAGAGCCTAAGAAGGTAGCAACAAAGAAAGCTGCTCCAAAGACTGAAAAAGCGGAAGTAAAGAAAGAAAAAGTTAAAAAAGAGCCTGCAAAAGAGGCAACAGATAATAAATCACCTAAAAACTAACAACCGTCATGGGACAAAAGGTTAATCCAAAAGTAATCAGACTAGGCATCACTCACGACTGGGACTCAAAATGGTACGCGGGTAAAGGAAGCTATAAGAAACTTTTTCACCAAGATTTAGCGGTTGAAAAGGCAATTATGGAGAAACTACCTGAGACAGAAGGAGTTTCAAAGATTGAAATAATGAGAACTCAAGGAAAAGTTATAATCAATATTCATACATCAAAGCCTGGACTTATCATTGGTCGTGGTGGAGAGGTAATTGAAAAGCTTAAAGACCAATTGAATCAAGCATTTAAAGAATCGTTTGCTATCAATATTAAAGAGATCAAGAAACCAATGTTGGATGCACGTGTTGTTGCGGACAGTATCGCAAGACAGGTTGCAAAAAGAATTTCATATAGAAGAGCTGCAAAGATGTCTCTAGAGAAAATTATGGAATCTGGAGCTATCGGAGCAAAGATTTACTTAGGAGGAAGACTGAACGGTGTAGAAATTTCACGTGGAGAATTCTTCACAAAAGGAAAGATACCTCTACATACGTTTAGAGCAGATATAGATTACGCTTCCCTACCAGCTCATACTACATACGGACAGATTGGAGTTAAGGTATGGATTTACAAAGGAGAAGTCTTTAAAAAAGACTTAGCTGCAAAAATGCAGCAACAAATTGAAGAAGTTAAACAAGCATAAATACTCATGTTACAACCAAGAAAAGAAAAACACAGGAAGATATTCAGAGATAGGTCAGCCTTGAAAGGTATTTCTCACCGTGGATCAAGAGTTTCGTTTGGAACTTATGGTCTAAAAGCTCAAACAGCAGGTGAGATAACAGCAAGGCAGATTGAGGCCGCTCGTCGAGCAATGACAAGATATGTAAAGCGTGGAGGAAAGATTTGGATCAACATATTTCCACACAAATCAGTAACTCGAAAGTCAGCAGAGGTACCGATGGGAAGTGGTAAAGGTGCACCAGATCATCATGTAGCAGTAGTAAAGCCAGGAAGAGTTATATTTGAAATGGAAGGTATTGAAACTGACGTCGCAAAAGAGGCAATGAGACTTGCTGCTAGTAAACTACCAGTAAAGTGCAAATTCATTAACACAAACGAAATATAATGAAAACAGTAGAAGAATTAAGAAAACTAGAAGAGGCAAAGCTACTTGAAGAGCTAGCAGAAGCTAAAAAGTCACTATTCAAAATAAAGTTTGAATCAGAAAGTGGGCAAGCAAAAAATACTCACGATGTTGCGAAATCAAGAAAACACGTAGCGCAAATCAAGACTATTCTTAAAGAAAAAGACCTAACCCAAAAAGAAGATGATAAGAACTAAGAAAGGAGTAGTATCCAGCAATAAGCAGGAGAAAACACTCGTAGTTGAGGTTCACACATACGAAGCACATCCAAAGTACAAGAAGAGATATAGGAAGACTAGTAAATTTCATGCAGATAATCCTGAAAATACTAAATTTGAAATCGGAGATGATATAACAATTTACGAAACTAGACCACTGAGTAAGCTAAAAAGATGGACTATCATAAAACCTAACGAAACAACTGAAGAAAAATAATCATGATTCAAACTGAAACAGTACTAAAAGTAGCAGACAACACCGGGGCAAAGGTCGTTAAGTGTATCAAAGTCCTTGGAGGATCAAAGAAGCGTTATGCACGTATCGGAGACCTTGTAGTTGTAGCTGTAAAAGAAGCTTCTCCAAAAGGAGTAGTGAAAAAGAAGGCAGTAGAAAGAGGAGTAGTTGTAAGACAAGTAAAAGAATTTTCTAGAAAAGACGGATCTTCAATTAGATTCGACGAAAATGCAATAGTTATAGTCGATAAAGACAATCAACCAAAAGGAACTCGTGTCTTCGGACCTGTAGCAAGAGAGCTACGTGACCGTGGATTCCAAAAAATTATCTCATTAGCGCCAGACGTATTATAAAACCATGAAAGTAAAACTAAACGATACAATTAGGGTTATAGCCGGAAAAGACAAAGGAAAAGAGGGTAAGGTTATGAGAGTAATGGTGAAAAGCAACAAAGTTGTTGTTGAAAAAGTTAACATCAAGACTAAGCATATCAAAAAGACTACAGAGAAAGCCGGAGAAAGAATTCAGTTCGAAGCACCAGTTGATGTTTCAAACGTAATGGTTCTATGCCCAAACTGCAAAAAGACAGCAAGAGTAGGATATAAGAAGCTAGAGAATGGTAAGAAAGAACGAATTTGTAAGAAGTGTTCAGAAGATCTAGACAAGGAAGTTAAAACTAAAAAGTAATAATCAATAATGGCAAAAGTAAAAGACCTACAAACAGAGTTTAAAGAGAAACTTGCACCAGAGCTGCAAAAAAAGCTCGAGCTTAAGAACGTTAATGCTGTGCCAAAACTTGAAAAAGTAACAGTAAACGTAGGTTTTGGAAGCCTAATCAATTCTGGAAATAAAGATTTCGAATTCATTATAGACAACATCGCAAGCATTGCAGGACAAAAGCCTGTAGTAAAAGAGGCGAAGAAGTCTATTTCAAATTTCAAACTAAGAGAAGGATCAAAGATTGGAACAGCAGTAACTATAAGAGGGAAGAAGATGTATGACTTTGTAAACAAGCTAATTAACATCGTGTTCCCACGTGTTAGAGACTTTAGAGGAATATCAAAGAAAGCTTTCGACGGAAATGGTAATTACAGTATTGGTTTCAAAGAACACACAGTATTCCCAGAAATCAGTCCAGACGACGTTATTAAGTTTCATGGAGTACAGATTTCAATAACTACTTCAGCAATTGATGACGAGCAAGGACTAGCACTACTCGAAGCATTCGGATTCCCATTCAAAAAATAACTCACACATTAAATGGCAAGAACAGCACTAATAGTAAAATGTAACAGACGTAAGGACAGAGCATCAAAAGAACATGCTCAAGGGAAAAAACTTACCTTCCCTACTCGTGTCCACAATAGATGTGAAAAATGCGGAAAGATAAACGGATATATGAGAAGATTCGGAATATGCAGAATTTGTTTCCGAGAACTAGCTAGTCACGGCAAGATAATGGGAGTCAAAAAATCATCTTGGTAAAAACTTAAAACTTTAAAAATGTACACAGATCCAATAGCAGACCTATTAACTAGAATTAGAAACGCAACAAGTGCACACCACGAAAAAGTGAGTGTTCCACACTCTAAGCTTAAAGAAAGCATTCTTAAAGTAATGAAAGGTAAAGATTTTATAGATGACTACAAGGCTACAGAAGAAGAAGGAAAGAAAAACATTCAAATAATTCTGAAAGAAGATAGACAAGATCTAGTCCTAAAAAGAAAAAGTAAACCAGGACAAAGAATATACATCAAAAAAGAGGATCTAAAGCCAGTAAAGAACGGACTTGGAATCCTAATTATATCTACATCTAAAGGAGTTATGACAAATAGCGACGCTTACAAACAAAACCTAGGTGGAGAACTAATTTGCGAAATGTACTAACAGTATCAAATATTAGCCTCAGAAAGGCACAAATAATCACTTATATACAATGTCACGAATCGGAAAACAACCAATAGAGATGCCAGCAGGAATTACAGCTGAATTAAAGGACGGAATCCTTTCAGTAAAAGGACCAAAGGGAGAACTTACACAAAAGATTCATCCAAATATGATTGTAGAAATCGATGGCAATATTATAGTGGTAAAAAGGCCTAATGATCTAAAGGAGAACAAGGCCCTACACGGACTATTCCGAAGCCTTATCGCAAATATGGTTGAAGGAGTAGAGAAAGGATTTGAGAAAAAACTTGAAATAGTAGGAGTAGGATACAGAGCAAACGCAAGTGGAAGCAAAATCACTCTGAGCCTTGGATACTCACATCCAATTGAATACAAAGCGCCAGATGGAATAACATTCGAAATTAATCCAGAAGAAAAAAATATAATTGTAGTAAAAGGAATCAACAAAGAAATTGTAGGACAGGTTGCCGCAAAGGTACGGTCATACAGAAAGCCTGAACCATACAAAGGAAAAGGTATTAGATACGTTGATGAATACGTAGCAAGAAAGGCTGGTAAAGCAGCAGGTGCCGGAGCAGCATAAACTAAATAACTATCAAACTTTAAAATGCCAACTAAAAAAGAAGAATTAAGGAAAAGAAGACATCACAAAATTCGCGCTAAGTTAAGCGGTACTGCACTACGCCCAAGATTAGTAGTGTTCAGAAGTATTACAAATAACTATGTTCAACTCATCAATGATGACGAGGGTAAAGTTATCGCAGAAGCTTCAGACATTAAATCAAAGGAGAAAGGAACAAAAGTTGAAAAAGCCAAGAAGGTAGGAGAAGAAATAGCTAAAAAAGCAAAAGACAATAAAGTAGAAGAAGTAGTTTTCGATAGAAATGGATACAAATACCACGGACGTGTAAAAGCAATAGCTGAAGGCGCTCGTGAAGGAGGACTAAAATTCTAATAACTAACCTAACCAATGCAAAGAAGAGGAAATCATAAAGGAAAACACCACCGAAAAGAACCAAAGGAATACGATGAACAAGTAATTCAGATCGATCGTGTAACAAAAGTAGTGAAAGGTGGACGAACACTTAGATTCAGAGCAACTGTTTGTATTGGTAACAGAAAAGGTAAGGTAGGAGTTGGACTTGGAAAATCTAATGAAGTAACTGGAGCAATCCAGAAGGCAATCGCAAAAGCTAAAAAAGAACTAATAGAAATTCCTATCGATGGATCTACAATTCCACACGATACTAGAATCAAATATAAATCATCAGACATTATAATGCTTCCTGCTGCACCTGGTACCGGTCTTATAGCCGGAGGAGCAATTCGTAAAGTGCTTGAGCTAGCAGGTATAAAAGACATTCTAAGTAAATCATACGGAACAACAAACAAGGTAAATAATACAAAAGCAACTATTGAAGCTTTAAAGACACTTAAAGAGACTCCCAAAATGGCAAGAGAAGCAAAGAAGCGTGCAGCTGCAAAGAATAAAGCAAAAGAAGTAGCTGCAAAACCTGCAGAACCAAAGAAAGAGGCTCCAAAGGATGCCGCACCAAAAAAGGAAATTCCTAAAGATGCCGCTCCAAAAAAAGAAGAGCCTAAGAAAGAAGAACCAAAAAAAGATTCAACTAAATAACTTATACAATGCCACTAATAAATCTTAAGAGTAACGTTAAACAGCCTAGGAAGAGAGTTGGTCGTGGAAACGCTTCTGGACACGGAACATACAGTTGTCGTGGAATGAAGGGACAGTCTGCTCGTTCAGGAGGACGTAGAAGACCAGGTTTCGAGGGAGGACAAACTCCATACCTTAGAAGAATGCCAAAGCTTAAAGGATTCACAAATCCTAATTATGTTGAATATCAAGTTGTGAATGTTGGAGACCTAAATGTTTTTGATGATAAAGCAGAAATTAAGAAAGAAGACCTACTTAAAAAGAACATCATCTCTAAAAAATCTGCACCTGTAAAATTACTCGGTGGAAAAGGAGATCTTGAAAAGGCAGTAACTATTCATGTTGATAAAGCTAGCGCATCTGCAATAGAAAAAGTAGAAGCTAAAAAAGGAAAAGTAATAGTTGCAGAAGTATTGCCACCTAGAAAATCTAAAAAGAAAGAAGTAAAAGAGGAAGCTCCAAAAAAAGAAGAGGCGAAAAAAGAGGAAAAGACAGAAACCGCAGAATAATCCCTCATAATGTTTGAATACATCAAGCAAATCTGGAACTCAAAAGATTTAAGGAATAGAATTCTATTTACGATAGCTATCCTTGTTCTTTATAGGTTTATCGCACATATCACAGTTCCTGGTGCTGACATTGATGGACTAAGAGCTCTTTCAGAAAGAAATTCACTACTACAGGTGTTTAGTCTCCTAACTGGAGGAAGCACCGAGAACTTTTCTATCGTATTGATGGGGATTTCTCCATACATCAACGCTTCAATCATTATTCAGCTACTTACTGTAGTAATTCCAAAACTAGAAGGTCTCTCAAAAGAAGGAGAATCCGGTCGTCAAAAAATAAATTCATATACAAGATGGCTAACATTGCCATTAGCTTTTGTGCAATCTTATGGAATGATCGTTCTTTTAAACACTCAAGCGCAGACACCTATAATCAGCGACATAGGAAACCCAGCTGTTATTCTTCCAACCATGCTTACAATTACTGCAGGAACCGTTCTGTTGGTATGGTTGGGTGAACAAATGACTGAAAAGGGTATAGGAAATGGAATATCGCTTTTGATCTTCGCAAGTATTATCTCAAGTGTTCCATCAATGATAGGACAAGGACTATTCGTAGCATCAGCAGACGAAAGTAGATTGATCCCATTCGTTGCTATTATCCTAGTTACAATCGCTCTTATAACAGTAGTTGTGCTGGTAAATGAAGCCGCAAGAAGAATTCCAATAACATACGCTGGACGCGGAGTTAGAGCTAGAAGTGATCAGGCTTTCCTTCCAATAAGAATCAATCAAGCTGGAATGATCCCTATCATCTTCGCAGTAGCATTAGTTTCATTCCCTGGTATCCTTGGTCAATTCTTTGTTAATGCAACTTCTCCATGGCTGCAAAGCGTAGGAGACATGATGACCACACTATTCCAACCAAATACATGGGGGTACTTAGTTATGTACTTCCTACTTGTTGTATTATTCACATACTTCTACGTTTCAATCACATTCAACCCAGACCAGATTGCAGAAAACATTCAAAGACGTGGAGGATACATCCCAGGAGTTCGACCAGGACAACAAACAACAGACTACCTAGCAAAGATATCAAACAGACTTACTCTGTTCGGAGCTCTCTTCCTAGCATTCATCGCTATCTCCCCTATCCTGATTCAATTCGTATTCCAAACTAGTGGAGTCGGATCAGTTCCATTACTAATCTCTGGAGCAGGAATCATCATCATCGTGGGAGTAGTACTCGAGCTAATTCGCCAAACAAACAGCATGTTGGTAATGCACGATTACAAGAAGTTTTACTAAAACGGATTCCCTAGTCTGATAATATCAATTCCCAATTGCTCTCTAATTGCAATAATGTCTTTTTCTTGAATTGGAGGAAGAGTCAAAGACATCTCGTACTGCTTTTTCGCAATTTTTCTCAACAACGCATTTTTGCCTTTTCCCTTCTGTACAGAACGATTATTAAAATCAAATCCATAAGCAAGAACACTAGCTACAGACCTAAACACATCATTATTGATCAAAGAAACATCTACTCCATGTTCTTCTAAATATTTAGCTCCTCCCTCATAGTCATGCTTTCCTGCAAGCATAACTAAACGCCCTACTCCCCTATCAGAAATTTGTTCACAACAATGACTTCTATGGTGA
>JABJOK010000038.1 GCA_018664365.1 Candidatus Peregrinibacteria bacterium
ACATCGAAGCAGACAAACTCCTCCTTGCCCTCATAGGCCGCTATAGCGCCTTGTAGAGCAAATGGCCCAATCATTCCTGGCGGAACCTCTTTCTTCATCATTTCTACAAACTTTTCTCCAGCCTCAAATGCTTTTTCAAGAATAGATTCTTTAGTAGTACAAGCAATATGCCCAGTCTCAACCATTGATGGTTTATAACCTGCATCAATCAGTGCAGTCTGCGTTTGTGCATCAAGCCTTAGGAATCCATCCAAACTAGTTTGTCTTCTTGTATCAGTTCCCATGATCTCCAACTCGTCAGTTAGATTTGAATAGAAATAATTGAAATTAATCTGTGCTCCAATAATAAATTCTTCAACTACAGAATTGGCCAAATCATCTGCCATAATTTTTCCATCTTCGATCATCTTTGAGCTTGTTTCAAAATATTGCTCTGTATTAGTGATGACAAAAAACGCTCTCTCGTAACTACGAATAGCTTCATTAACTTTTATAATGAGTGGCCCTCCTTTTGCATCAAAGTGTTCATCTAAAACTTTTCTTGTATCATCTTCATTCATTCCACTATCTCCCTCTCTTACAATCTTAGGCAATTGAATACCAGCTTTTTCCAGGAGATAGTACTGATTCTTTGGTACATCTCTCTCTTCTAACTTCACTCCCTCACGTATTCCATAAATGGGAACCATGAACTTTTCTTCAATATCTTTAAAATCCTTAAAATAAACCCAGAAGTAACGATTATGAATGAAAATCGCGTTCATATCTCTCAGTTTCTTCTGAACATCTTCCTTCACAATGTCCGAGAATTCATCAACAAGTAGCACCTCATCAATACATCCTCTCCCATCTTCACGAGTCTTGTAATATTTTGCATAAGTTTTTTCACGCCCCTTCTTGCAAACAGCAAGAGTCTTAAAACCATATTCCTTAGCTCCACTGCAAACATCCAATGCACTGTGCCCACCAAGAACGGCAATTGTTATGTCAGTAGGATCATAATCCTTTAAAATTTCTTTAATGTCTTTTTGAGTAATCATATTGATAAATTTTTAATATAAAAAAACTAAAAAATTCTTCACCATACTATCAGAACTTTTTTATTAGCCTAAGACCTTTTCAAGCTCATTCTTTTCGATAGCCTCTTTTATATCTCTAGCAACTCTACGTCCCGTACTCATAGGTTCATTGTAACGAAGCCATGTGTAAGGAGAGCCATTAACATAAGGGTTTGTTCCAGCCACAATTCGAGCTGATATTTCAAATACAAAATAATTCAACTCAGGATCAATAATTCCTTCCAAGCAGAACGGACCAAATAGGCCACCATCAACTATCTTCTTTGAAGCATCAACAACATTCTGACCCATTTCAAAAATCTGAGGAAGAAGTGATTCTCTAAGGACTATCGGAACATTTCCAGTAATTGTGTAAGTAGTTTCAATTCCCACATCAACCTGATCTTTTGCTGCAACACGTCCAATCGAATCGGCATTTGATTCATATCTCTTATCAAATCCCATTATTTCTAATTCTCCAGTTACAGGACTATAGAAATAGTGACTATAAACAGGAACTCCAACTATATATTCTTGAAGGACATAGTCTTCATGACCTTCTTTACCTTCATACTTTTTATATCTTTCATAAAATTCTTCAGGAGTATTTGCAATAAAGTAACCTTTTCCACCATGTGCTCCATGAAATTTAATAATAACCGGTCGATCAATGTCTTCCGGCTTCTCAAAGATTTTAGGTAATTTAATATCAGCGTCCAGTAGCCACTTTCTTTCCTTCGTTCGATCTGACTCCCACTCTAAAATTCCTTTTGTTCCATAGTGCATCGCTTTAACATCCATCATTTTTTCAGCACCAATATAAGCAACAAAAGATCCATGAGGGATAATTATCGCATTTTGATCAATTAGTTGCTGCTCAATTTCAAAATAGTCTTTGAATTTATCTACAACTATAATTTCATCTGCAACATTGTAACTCTCATAGGGCTTTGTTTTCCCCTTTTCGCAGATGCAGATAGTTTTAAAACCCTCATCTTTAGCACCCTTCAATATTTGAAGAGCAGTGTGGCTTCCGAGAGTTGCAATTTTGTAATCTTTAATGTTAGCCATAAGCCGAAAAAGTTAAGCTTTTGACAATCATACAAATTATAAGGACTTTTGTCTACAAAATTTTATATGAAGATAGAAACGCCGAGAATAATTAAATAAACAGCAAAGACCAGAAGGGTATGTTTTTTGAGGAATTTCATTAAGAAGGAAACGCTTAGAAGTCCTGCTAAAAACGCGCTAACAAAACCAACTAAAAGAACAATCCAGCTTATTGAAGCATCTCCACTAATTCCTCCGCCACCCTTAAAAAGATCTAAGGTGGTAAGTAGTCCTGCCCCTGCAATAGCCGGCATACCCAATAAAAACGAGAATCTTGCTGCCTTTTCACGCTCAATACCATTAAAAAGACCCATAACTATCGTAGATCCAGATCTAGAAACACCAGGGATAAGGGCCAAAGCCTGTGCTAAACCAATGATTATAGCCTTCCACCAGGTTAACTCTGACTTTTTCACCCTCTTATTCACATATTCTCCCAAAATAAACACAACTCCTACTAGAAGCATCATCAATCCCACCATTTTTACATCTCTAAATACAGAATCAATTGCATCTCCACCAAAAAGACCGAGAAAAACAGCAGGAATTGTTCCAATAACAATGAATCCAATCAATTTTACATATTCTCCATCAAACTTTCCCAGAAAAAGGCCAAAAAAGGCCTTAAGCAAGCCTATGAAGTCCTTCCAGAAATACACAATAATCGCCAATAATGTTCCCACATGAACCAAAACATCAAAAGTCTTCAAGCTTTCCATCTCCAAGCCCAAAAAATGCTCTCCCAAAACCAAATGACCACTAGAAGAAATAGGTAGAAACTCAGTTATACCCTGCAAAACTCCCAATATTAAGGCTTCAAACCATTCCATTTTTAATGTCTAAAGTATCGTCTTCCAGAAAATAGCATGGAAACACCTAGTTCGTCAGCTCTCTTGATAACTTCTTCGTCCCGCACTGAACCTCCAGGTTGAATAAACGCAACTACACCAAGTGCCGCAGCCTCTTCCATTGCATCAGCAAATGGGAAAAATGCATCCGAAGACATCACCGAGCCACTAATTCTCTCTCCACCCTTAATTCCAGCAATTTTAACCGCATCAAGGCGAGACATTTGCCCTGCTCCAACACCGGTTACAACTGTTCCCTTAGACATTACTACAGAATTTGAAAGCACGTGTTTGCAAACTTTTGTTCCAAACAGCATAGACTGAATCTCTTCATCAGTTGGAACTTTTTTGGTAACAACTTTTAGATCTTCAGGCTTCAGAGAGTAAGTATCTTTTGTTTGAATCAATATTCCTCCAGCAACTTTTTTAATATCAGTCTTTAAAAGGTCTAATTTTAGATCACCAGTCTCTAAAATGCGTAAATTCTCACGAGTTTTAAGCCGTTTTAGAGCTTTTTCATCAAAAGATGGGGCAATTATAACCTCCACAAACATCTTCTTCTCTTTCATATAGTCAACAATCGTTTCAGTAACGGGCATATTTACAGCAACAATGCACCCAAAAGCCGACATTTCATCAACTTGATGGGCTAAT
>JABJOK010000028.1 GCA_018664365.1 Candidatus Peregrinibacteria bacterium
ATCAGCGATAACACTACATAAAACATCTCCAGCAGAACCCGGCAGGCTGTCTCCAATTTGCTTTGTAGTCATAACTCCCGCAATTTTCTGCACATCAGCAATACGTTGTGTATCTCTCGCCTTACTTGGTGCACCTAGTAGACTTGGCAGGAAGGCAGCCGCCAGAATACCGATGATTGTGATTACAATCAAAAGTTCAATCAGTGTAAAACCTTTGTTCTTCATAGGAATAGGTTAAAGTTAGTTACTGAAAAGAATTATAAACGCATTGGGTAAAAACTCAAGTATTTATTTAGATCACTCCTGCCAAATCTGTAAGTCTCATAATTGGAAGCATGATCGCAGCAACCACTGCTGATACCGCAAGACCTATTACTATAAGGATTACTGGTTCAATGATTTTCGAGATACCAGCCACCGCTGTGTCTACCTCGTCTTCATAGAATTTTGCAATTTTTGCAGCGATTTCATCCACCTGAGCAGTAGATTCTCCTACCTCCAGCATGTTTATTAACATTGGAGGAAATAGGGGACTTTCAGACAAACTTTCTGCAATTGGAATACCCTGCTTAACATCTTCAGAAGAAAGGAGAAGACGTCTTCGGTATACCTCGTTACCTACTGAATTTGCTGTTACCTCTAAAGTTCGAATAACCGATAGTCCACTTGATAGCAAGTTACTAAGGGATCTAGCAAAATGAGAAAGATAAGATTTTCTAAATAGTTCTCCAAAAATTGGGACATTGATTTTGAATTTATCAAAAAGATATCTTCCAATTTCAGTTTTCTTAAACATTACGAAAAATAATGCAATTCCAAGAACTGAAACACCCATTATACGTTTTTTCTCAACCATAAAGTCACTTAATGAGACCACTATTTTAGTTATCATTGGAAGTTCAACTCCAGCATTTGATTCGAAGAGACTCTTCAATTGTGGAATTACAAAGATCATCATTGCGGTTACCACTGCAAACAAAAGAAGAATAACAACTACTGGGTATATCATTGCACTTTTTACCTTTGATCTAATGCTATATTCCTTTTCAAGGTCGGTAGCTAGATTTTCAAGCACTGAGCTCAACTGACCTGATGCCTCACCAGATTGAATCATTCCAACCTCTGCCTCACTAAATACATCCGGATTCATAGAAAGAGCTTCTGACAAGCTAGCACCAGAAGAAACATCTACTGATATTTTTTCAATAATCATTTGAAGACGAGGAACTTTTTCCATTTGAACCCCCAAAGAACTAAGTGACTTAATCATTGGGATTCCAGAGTTAACCATTACTGATAGTAGATGGAAAAATGTGGATTTATCCTTAATCTTAATCTTTGTATTTTGAAGGAGGAATCGATTTACTGATTCATAAATACCTTTAAATCCTCCAGTAGGATGGATTTTTCCCTTATGCCTATCGTCTAATATAACTCCCTCGCTCTCATCATCTTGTATATTCAAAACAACATGATCGCCCTGCTCTTGGTTAGGCTTTTTGAGTTCATATGACTCGGATCCAGTTGTTGCGAAATCTTTTTCAGACATTATTCTGCTTTACGGGCTACACGATAAACTTCATTAAGAGTTGTTTCTCCTTCAAGTGCTTTAATAACACCCGCTTGTTCAAGAGTTATCATTCCAGCCTTTTGAGCAGCCACTTGAATATCCAACACTGAAGACTCTTCTATAATCATTTTCCTTAGTTCATTTGTCATTCTGAATACCTCATAAAGACCAACTCGGCCCCTATATCCAATTCCTCCACAGTAATCGCATCCCTCAGCTTCATAGAACTGCATTTTTTCGACTAGACCTGGATCAACTTCTCCCTCAACATGAATAGATTCCATTGCATTTTTAGCAACTTCTTTAAGTTCTGCAGGAGCCTCAATAGGTTTTTTACATTTGTCACACATTTTCCTAACCAGACGTTGAGCAATTATAAGTTCGATCGTAGAAGATATTAAATAAGGCTGAACTCCCATGTTGATTAGTCGAGTTAAAGACTCAACCGCACTATTTGTATGAAGTGTAGAAAATACCAAGTGACCAGTAAGAGAAGCTTCAATAGCTGTGTCCGCAGTTTCTTTATCACGGATCTCACCCACCATTATGATGTCTGGATCCTGACGAAGTGCGGCTCTCATACCAGTTGCAAAGTTGTAATCAATATCATGATGCACCTGACTCTGACTAAGACCATCCAGTTGGATTTCCACCGGATCCTCAATAGTAAGAATATTTACACCAACCTTGTTCAATCGGGTCAAACAAGAGTAAAGAGTTGTAGTCTTACCTGAACCGGTTGGACCAGTATTGATTATGATTCCATTCGGAGACTTAAGAGCCTCTTCCATATTTCTTAGACTAACTCCAGAGATTCCAAGATTTGGAAGATCAGGAATTTTTCGAGATTTATCTTGAATACGCATTACAATCTTTTCTCCATTTACAGTAGGCAAAGTAGAAACACGAAGATCCATCTCTTTACCATCCTTTGTAGTTACATCTGCACGTCCATCCTGAGGAACACGTTGTTCATCAATTTTTAAGTTAGACATAATCTTGATCCTTGAAACTACTGCAGGATGAAGATTAGTAGGGTATTCAACAATATGTCGCAGAACACCATCTACACGTAAACGAATACGTACATGGTTTTCTAGTGGCTCAATGTGGATATCACTAGAACGGATATCAAGAGCATAACTAAT
>JABJOK010000039.1 GCA_018664365.1 Candidatus Peregrinibacteria bacterium
AGGAAGAATTACTCTTGAGCTCTACAATGCTAGCTCTCTTCCTATCAAATTAGAATCAGGAAAGAGAATATGCCAACTTGTATTCGCAAAGATGGATAAAACTGCAGAAACTCCCTATCAAGGGAAATACCAAGGACAGAAAAAGGCAGTAGGAAGCCGTATATTTCAGGACACAGATCGCATCCACCACGGCGTGAAAAAGGATGCCACCCAATCTCAAAAAGTAATCTCATAAAAAACTCTAAATTCTATGAAGCAATATCTCTCATTAGTTCAGGAAGTTCTCGATAACGGAATCGTAAAAACAGATCGTACTGGAACAGGAACTATCTCAATGTTTGGAGAACAGAGAAAATATGATCTTAGAGATGGTTTTCCAATGGTGACATCAAAGAAGGTTAGATTTGATGCCATTCTAAGAGAACTGCTTTGGTTTTTAAAAGGATCAACCAATATCAATGATGAGCTAGCAGAGTACACCCCTATTTGGAACGCCTGGGCTGCGGAAGATGGAGAGCTGGGGCCTATTTATGGGTACCAGTGGAGGAATTGGGAAAAATTTGAATATGATGAAGAGACAAAGACCTACAAAAAGGGACATATCGATCAGATTAAACAGGTCATTGATATGATTAAAAACAATCCTGACTCAAGAAGAATAATAGTAAATGCCTGGAACGTTGCAGACATTGATAAAATGGCACTTCCCCCTTGTCATGCCTTTTTTCAGTTCAATGTAATGGGGGACAGACTAGATCTTCAACTTTATCAAAGAAGCGCAGACATTGCTCTTGGTGTGCCTTACAACATAGCGAGTTATGCAACTCTACTTATGATGGTTGCTAAGGAATGTAACCTTACTCCTGGAATTTTTGTTCACACACTAGGAGATGCTCATGTATATTCAAATCACATCGAAGGATTAAAAGAACAATTATCTCGACCAACTCACGATCTTCCAGAGCTACATATTGCAGATAAACCATTCTGGGATCTGAAGTTTGAAGATTTTGAACTTAAGAACTACGAACACGAGAAATATATTAAATTCCCTATAGCCGTATGACAGACCATGAAGTTTACATGATAGTCGCAGCAGACAAAGATTTTGGAATCGGCAAAGATGGCGTGCTCCCATGGCAAATCACAAAAGAAATGAAGTATTTCAAGGATGTGACTACCCAAACGCACGACGCTACAAAAGAGAATATGGTCATAATGGGAAGAACTACATGGGAATCAATTCCTGAAAAGTTTCGTCCATTAATTGATAGGAAAAACGTGGTCCTTACAAGTCAAAAAGATTACAAAGCAAAAGGTGCAACAGTTGTTAACTCTATCGAAGCTGCATTGAATTTAGCCCAAAATGAAATAGAGACTATTTTTGTTATAGGAGGAGGAAGCGTTTACAAAGAATTCATAGATCATCCGGCTCTTACAGGAATTTATCTTACACAAATACAGGACTGCTTCGACTGCGATACCTTTTTCCCAGATATCCCGGAAAAACTTTCACAGGTGAAAGAGATTAGCTCAGATAGAGAGGGAGGCACAGAGTTTAAATACCTTTTGTACAAGAAGGCCTAAGCTTCAGGATCCTTTCCTACAATATTACACACAAGACAGTCTTCTTTGAGCTGACCATTCATCAGATAAAGACCTCCAATCATCAGGATCATACTAGCCGCCTTAAAGATAAGGTTATACTCAACCACTAAAGAGAAGAACACAGACACTCCAAAGAAAGAAATAGTTGGAAGAACGCAAAGTGGACAGAAAACAGTCAATCCCCCTACAATCATGCCAAGCCCAGAAGCCGATGATGCAGCCACTTTAGATCTCTTCATGCGCACAAGCTCAGTCATTGAAACGACCATTAGTCCAAACAGAATACCAAGCACAGCACTGAAAATAATATTTGAGGTAGTTAAGCTCGCCCCTATAACGCACATATAGTTCTCAAATCCTGGAGTAAAGGCCATTAGATAATAGCTGAGATCAAAAAACAGTATTGATATTCCAATTAGGAGAAAAACATACCGAGGCTCCTTAAGTATTCTAACAATTTTAGGCATAGTATTATTTCGCCAATTCTTCTTCAATTACTTTTTCAAAAACTTCATAAGGCTGTGCCCCTGATAGACGCACTCCATTAACAAAGAATCCAGGAGTTCCGGTCACTCCATATGTCATTCCATCATTAAAATCTTTTTCGATTTCACTCAAGAATTTTTGAGATTCATAACAGTCCAAATACTCAGCCTCATCAACACCAGCGACTTTTGCAAAAGTTGACAGGTCATCATCACTCAACTTACCAAAATTTTCAAAAATCATGTCGTGTATTGCATAAAACCCTTCGTCTCCAAGCTGATCTTTGACGCATTCTGTAGCAAGTGCAGCTGGAATTGCTCTATCGTGACCACTCAAAGGCCAATCTCGATAAATAAACCTTACCTTTCCAGTATCAATATAGTTTTTCTTTAAATCAGGTAGTGTTTGAGACCAAAATTTTTCACAGTATGGACATTGGTAATCAGAAAATTCAACAATTGTAACGGGAGCATCAGTGTCACCAAGAATCGCATCATCGTCAGAAAGATCTACATCAACCAAAGGAGCATTAGCTTTTGCAGCAGCATCATCGTATTCCTTTTGCTTATCTTCAACATACTGGTCAATACCTGTAGCAATAGCAGCTTGTAGATTGTCATTCGACACATCTGTTTCACCAAGTTTCATTCCAAAATAAACTAATGATCCAGATACAATAACTGAAGCAAATATAATTGAGGCCATAAGACCTGAAGTAACTTTTTTTGTCGCCATACGAAGGGGGTTAAATAGCCGCCCAATTATAGTCTATTTGTTTCGCTTTCTCAATTCTTCTTCAAGATCATCCAAGCAAATTCCCTCCTCGGCAAGCAGAACATACATGTGATAAATAAGATCACAACTTTCCTCAATCAATCTTTGACGCCCCTCTGATTTAGCGGCAACAACCACCTCAGCAGATTCTTCATCAATTTTTTCAAGAATTCGATCTAGGCCTGCATCAAACAAAGAGGTTGTGTATGACCCTTCCGGCATCTTAGATTTTCTCTCAGCAATGAGAGAGAAAAGTCGTCTCAAAAAATCCCCTTCAGCACCGAAACAAGATTTTTCCCCTGTGTGGCAGGTTGGTCCAACAGGTTTTGCCATTATTAATAACGAATCCTCGTCACAATCACTTAGAATTTCCTCAACCTCCAAGAAATTTCCGGAACTTTCACCCTTTTGCCATAGTCTTTCTTTTGTTCTACTGAAGAAAGTTACCTTCTTGTCTTCAATTGTTTTTTCCAGTGCCTCAAGGTTCATGAATCCCAGCATTAAAACTGTATTATCACAAGAATCCTGAACTATAACAGGCAAAAGCCCATTCATTTTTTCAAAGTCCAGTTTTTTAATATCTAATTTCATAATCTTATGGTTACTTTTTGATCTGATAAATATCTTTTCAACTCTCTAATATTTATTTCTCCATAATGGAATAGGCTAGCGGCCAAAGCTCCATCAGCACGCCCACCATCGAAAGCTTTTAAGAAGTCTTCGCGACAGCCTGCCCCACTTGAAGCTATTACAGGAATATTTACAACCTCAGAAATTTTAGTGAGTAGTTCTAAATCGTATCCATTCTTCATTCCATCTCTATCTAAGGAATTTACAAGCAACTCGCCTGCATCCACTTTCTCCATCAAAGAAGCAAATTCAACAGCATCAAGATCAGTTTTTTCACGGCCCCCCTTGGTAAAAAGCTTCCAGCTATTCCCGTCACGCTTACAATCAAGAGAAATTACAATACATTGAGATCCAAACTCATCAGATGCCTCAGTTACAATCTTAGGATCACTAATAGCAATACTTCCCAAGGAAATTTTGTCAGCACCTGCATTTAGTAAGTCTCTGATATCACAAACACTACGAATGCCACCGCCTACAGTAAAAGGAATAGAGATATTCTTAGAAATTTGACTCACCAGCTCAACCAAAGTTTTTCTTTGTTCAACAGTGGCAGTTATATCAAGGAAGACAAGCTCATCTGCCCCCATTTGATCATATACTTTAGCCAGCTCGACAGCATCTCCAGCGTCCCTCAGATTCTTGAAATTAGTTCCTTTAACTACGCGGCCATTATCAATATCCATACAGGGAATAATCCTCTTTGCTAGGGGAGAGCCACATGCAGACGCAAGATCTATACGGCCTTCATATATTGCTTTTCCTGATATTGCCCCATAAAATTCCAGATCCCTAAGTACTTCAAGATCTTTGAAACTTGAAACTCCTCCAGCCGCAATTACGTTGAATCCGAATTTAATAACCTTCTTGAATATAGATAGGTCCATGCCCGAGAGCGTTCCATCTCTAGAAACATCAGTAACGACAACAGTCTTAACGCCCATTTTAAGAAGAGTCTTTAGCACTTTGGTAGTAGACTGCTCAGAGTCTTCAGTCCATCCCTCAATAGCCAGTTTGCCATCTCTGAAATCCAGAGAAACAAAGATACAGTCACTCCCAAAAGAGCGAACAAGTTTCCTAATGAGGTTGGTGTCACTAATAGCAGCTGTACCAAATATAACTCTTGATACACCAGCATCTAGATAGCCTTTAGAATCCTTGAATGATCTTATGCCACCACCGACTTGCACAGGAATATCAACGGCCTCAACAATATCCATAATAACGCCCTGATTAACTACACTACCTCCTTTTGCACCATCTAGATCAACAACGTGCAAAAATTTCGCACCCTGCTTTTCAAAATCCTTAGCCACCTCAACGGGTGAGTCAGAATATTGGCGCACGGCATTATAGTCGCCCTTAGTGAGGCGAACACACTTTCCATCCAGTATATCGATTGCAGGTAGTACTAACATAGTTCACAAAAATTACTTAATAACTTAAGGCCAACTTCTCCTGATTTTTCTGGGTGAAACTGAGTAGCCCAGAAATTGTTCTTCCTAACTACTGATGAAAAGGAAACACCATATATGCTTTTACCCTCAGTCTCTTTAATAACAGGAAGGTAATAAGAATTTACAAAATAGAAGTAACTCTCATCGGGGATTCCTATAAAAAGACCATTGCTTCTACACTGCATTACCTTATTCCATCCAATCTGTGGGACTTTCAGGTCTGCGTTAAACTTTTTTACATCATTATCAATTATTCCAAGGCAATCAGTATCTCCTTCCATAGAGAAACGTGCTAGTAGTTGAAGGCCAAGACAAATACCCAGAAAGGGAGCTTCAATTTTACGAATCACATTATCCAATCCTTTGGCACACAAATCCTTCATCGCAGATTTAGCATTTCCTACACCAGGAAAAATAACCTTATCCGCACTCAAAATTTCGGATGGATTACTTGTTACCACAAACTTCTGTCCAATTCGCTCTAAAGCATTACAGACAGATGCTGTGTTCCCCGCATTGTAGTCAATTACTGCTATCATAATTTTCCTTTGGTTGATGGTAATAAATCTTTAGCTCGTTCATCAGGAGCAACGGCAAATCTCAAGGCCTTTGCAAAAGCCTTAAAGATAGCCTCTGCCATGTGGTGTTCGTTGCGACCGTAACGCACATTAACGTGCAGGTTAGCACGCAGACCATCTGCGACAGCTCTAAAAAAATCTTCAAATAACTCTGTAGGCATTCCTCCAATTTTTTCTCGTTTAAATGAGGCACTCCAGACTAGATAACTTCTTCCAGAAATATCCAGTGCCACCTCGGCCAAAGTTTCATCCATTGGTAACAGAAAACC
>JABJOK010000025.1 GCA_018664365.1 Candidatus Peregrinibacteria bacterium
AAAAAATATAAAATTTAATCATAAACCCTATGTTTATCACACTGACTATCGACACAAATATCAAAAAGAAAAATCCTGTAAATGTCAGGAAAAGCAGCATCTCTCCTTCAAAAGGATGGAGGAAACCTCTTCATTTCAAAAAAAGAACACTAAGTCAGAGGTTTAAGGATTGGAAAAAGTCTTGGAAAGGAGTGGCATATAAAATGGATGGGCAGACAGCAATGTTTTAAACCTGTTATGAAATTCGATATTCCCCTTAACCAAAAAAAGCGTCAAATTCTTCATGTAGATGCTGATGCTTTTTTTGCTTCTGTAGAACAAATTCTGGACCCTTCTTTGAAAGGTAAGGCGGTCTTGGTGGGAGCTCCTAACTCAAACAAAGGAATTGTTTCGGCCTGCAGCTATGAGGCAAAAGAATGGGGTGTAAAAACCGGTATGCCACTGTACTTGGCTCGCCGCAAATGTCCCCATGCTGTTGTTGCACGTGGTCATTTTGAGGCTTATCGAGATTTTTCGAGTAGGATGTATCGCATTTTCATGAAATGCACTCCTCATACCGAAATGGCTTCTATCGATGAGGCATATTTAGATATTTCTGGATTTGATAAAGCATATAAAAAACCCCCCAATGAGATCGCTAGATCTTTGTTGATGGAAATTTATCGTGAGCTTGGGCTATCGGTATCCTGTGGCTTGGCTAGTAATAAAACTGTAGCAAAGGTGGCTTCGAGCTTGAATAAACCTCACAAGTTAACCGTAGTTCCTTTTGGTAAAGAGCGTGATTTTTTGAAGGGGCTTGAATTGCGTGATATGCCTGGCATAGGTCCTCGTACTTTTGCTGTACTGGAAAGATTTGGATTTCGTAAGATTGGTGATTTTGCTGATCTTAAAGTAGGTGAAGTCGTTGAAAAACTTGGCATAGGCGCAATTCCCTTGTGGAAAAAATGCAGAGGTTTTGATAATTCAAATGTCATTGATATTGGTGGCCTGCCTAAGTCTATTTCAAAAGAAAATACTTTTTATAATTCTATTACTGATATTTGTAAATGCACTGATGCCCTTAAAACCCTGTCTGGACGTGTTTTTAAGAAATTGCGATCTCATGATATGAGAGCTAGAATTATTTCTATTAGAATTCGTTATAAAAATGAAGGAGTGGGGAGAGCTTCGTTTGAAGATCATGGATTTCAGAAAAATCTAGGATTTTTTGGTGCAAATGATAGTGAGCTCTTCCCTCATGTTAAGGACCTTTTCATGCAAAATGTAGCCCCTAATAAACCTATTAGGTTGCTGGGTATTGGGGTTTCTGGACTTAGAAGGGATTATAATTTAAATCTTTTTGGTGATAGCAAAAGTGAGGACAAACTATTTACTGCCATCGATACAATGAAAGAATTATATGGTGAAAAATCTTTGTCATATGGAGTTGAAAAAACTCTTGAATAACTTGACTCTACCGCCGTTTTCTTGTATCGTACTTCCTTGTAATTTTCACTATGTCAAAAGGGGGAATAGAAGCATCTGGTTTTCAGATAAATTTTGAAAGAGCACAGGCTCTGCTTGTTGATGTTGGACCAACAACATTTGACGGAAACCAGTGTGAAATATCGCAAATTATTGATGAACTAGATGGAGCTGCACAGTTCTTAGCTCATTTAATGACTATCTATTCTGATGTTGATGAAAATCAATTAGCAGAAGCCTTCATAGGACACTTTTATGATCCTAAGTCATCTTCTGAAGGAGAAACTGCTGCTGGGGATCTTTCTAAAAACCTGGGAAGAATGCTTACCACAATGTATGGGTATGCTCCTTCAGATATAACTAGAGAAACATTTGCCTCTAAAGATCCTGAGGTGGCTCATGAAGCTTCAAGAGCCACCAACAAGGGGTTTGTTCTTATGCAGTACTTGCTTGCAAAATGCAGGTTTTTGAAGTCCGATGATTTTGCAAATTTTTCACCACAGATCGGCAGAATAGCTGAAGACTTTGGAGTAGAGCCTGAAACTGAAGGAAATGTAAGAGATTTTTTACTTGAGAAGCGTGATGATTTTGTAGAAGCTGGATTGCAGCAAAAGTTTGATAAGTTACTTCGCAAAATACTATGGATTGAGGGAGAATATGGAACCTGCTGTGTTCCAAGTGCATACATCCCTAAGGGGTCAGATCCAGATAAGGTTTTGTTCTTATTGGAGGAACAGGCTGACTTTTTTTATGAAGTTACCCAGGCAAGTGATAGGGCTACAAAAAAAATGGCTGCAGACCAGCTTGATGCTGATGAAGCAGAGTATGGAGACACTATTCGCAATCTTGAAGCAGCTATTGCGGAGGATACTAGAGCAATAGATCTGTATACCTCTAGTATAGGGGAAACTAGTATTACAAGGCTTAAAACTGTTGATGTGAATGAAAATGAATTACTGGATTTATTGAGAGGCCAGTGCCTACAAATTATTCCAAGAAGAGTGGGCGAATTGCTGTACGAAACTGGTCTAAGAATTGGAGCGAGAAGGTCTATTGATAAGCATTTTGATTTGGAAAGAGTTATTGAGTATGTAGAAGAAAGAATGAGATACTTGGAATCTCAAGAGTTGGAGATAAGAGATAAAAGGCCACTTGTAAAAACTGAATATGCACGTCATCCCCAAATGCCGGATAATTCATTACCTCTAAAAGAAAAAAGCGCAGCGCTATCTGCAGTTAGTGTAAAAACTGCCGCGAGGTCTTCTGAATTGCAAAGAATATCTGGAGACTTGTCTATAAAAAACACTGCAACGACCCAAATTGTGGATAGATACTTTGCAACTCTGGAGCGAATGAAAAAAAGTTTAGTAGAATTGCGTGAGACTAAGCCAACAAAAGAAAAAATCGCAAATACTGTTAGTGTTATTTCAAGAGTTGAACCTGAATTATCCGAAGAATCGGCTGACATGGCATAGGAAGGTTGCTAAAATTGCCCTATGGAATCTGTATCTAATTTTATTACAGAGTTTAGAAAACTATATCTAAAATCACCTCAGTGTGGTTCTTGGACTAGGGCGAGTGAAAACTGTGATTATGGTGATATAACGACTGTCTCAAAGGATTGCTACATGTGTTTCAATTCTGGGAATTGTAGAGATTCGCATTTTTGTGAGGACTCTCGTGCTTTGAAGGATTGTATAGATATGGCCTACTGCGAAGAGTGTGAACTTTGTTATGAGTGCACTGATTGTGATGGATGCTACTCATGCGATTTCTGTCAGGATTGTGCTAATTGTAATGATATTCATTTTTGTTATGACCTGAGAAGATGCAAAAATTGTATAGGCT
>JABJOK010000098.1 GCA_018664365.1 Candidatus Peregrinibacteria bacterium
ATTAGGATTATTGCAAAAGCAATTCTTCTACGAGTAAGCTGATCCATTTATGTTCTTAAAGTGTTTGAGGTGAGCACTACTTTTGCCCAAGTCCAATCTTACGGTAATTAGATCAATGCGCCAATTAAAATTGTGAAGATTTGTTGAGGTATTTAGAAAATGGAATACAGTTTTTTTGATTCTATTAAGTTTCTTCTGAGTCAGTGACTCTTCAGGAGTTCCAAATTTATTGGAAGTCCTTGTTTTTACCTCAGTGAATATAATCTCAGAATCTTTTTCTGAAATTATATCTATCTCTCCAAACCTGGAATGGAAATTAGTCTCCATAATCTGGTGCCCCTTGCTTTCAAGATATCTTTTAGAAATCTCCTCTCCTAAAATTCCGACCATTTTTCTATCCATAATCCCAATTATAAAATGCGCTTTTAAAATTTTTTTAAAATCTGTATATTTCAAACCCAAAAGGAGTTTGAGTAGTCAAATTTAATGGCTTTATATGGCTGAAGAAAGCAGTTTTGTTCCACCTCACAGTTTAGATGCTGAAAAGTCTGTTATCGGATCTTTATTGGTCGATAAGGACGCTGTTATTAAAATTTCAGATTTTTTGGGCTCTGGAGACTTTTACCATGATGCTCATAGAATGACGTATCAGGCTATTTTGGACCTTTATGACAAACGAACTCCTGTCGATTTAATTACTCTTACAAATACCCTTGAAGATAGAAAAGAGTTAAAGCTTGTGGGTGGAGCTTCATATTTGGCCCTACTTGCTAATGAGGTTCCTACATCAACTCATATTTTTCAATATGCAACAATTGTTAAGCAAAAATCTATTTTGCGTAAGTTGATATTGGCAGGCGACACTATTAAAGGACTAGGATATGAGGAAAACAAGGATGTTGAAGAGCTTATTGATACAGCAGAAAAATCTCTCTTCTCTGTTTCTCAGACTTTTATGAGCGACAAATTTGTGCATGTAAAAGAGGTTCTTAATAAGACATATGAAAAAATCTCTGACCTCCATGATCCTGAGGCAAAAGAGAAATATAGAGGTATACCTACTGGATTTGGGGCTGTAGATAATATCCTTTCTGGATTACAACCATCTGACTTAGTTATTCTTGCGGCTCGTCCTTCAATGGGTAAAACCGCCTTTGCCTTGAATGTAGCTCAGAACGTAGCAAAGCGTGGATTCAGCGTTGGTGTTATTTCATTGGAAATGTCAAAGGAGCAGTTGGTAGAACGTATGTTCTGTAGTTTGATGGCAGTAGATTCTTGGAAGATGCGTACTGGTAAACTGACCGATGATGATTTTGCAAAAATTGGATCAGTCATGGATGAAATGAATTCAATGAAAATATATATTGATGATTCAATTGGTAATTCTATCTCTGAACTTAAGGCCAAAGCCCGTCGTTTGAAAATGGAAAGTGGTCTCGACTTCCTGGTAATCGACTACTTGCAGCTTATGAGTTCTGGAAGCGCTTCTGCGTACCAGGGTAATCGTGTGCAAGAAATTTCTGAGATATCACGGGCACTTAAAGCGTTAGCACGTGATCTATCAATTCCAATAATGGCTCTTTCTCAGCTATCTCGTGCCGTTGAGTTGCGTCCGAGTAAGATTCCTCAGCTTGCGGATCTTCGTGAATCTGGAGCGATTGAGCAAGATGCCGATGTGGTTCTTATGATGTACCGTGAAGATTACTATGAAGAAGATACTGACCGTAAAGGAGTAACAGATATATATGTACGAAAACACAGAAATGGTCCTATTGGTCATATTGAGTTAGCCTTTAAGAAAGAGCAAATGCGATTTGTGGATATTGATAAGAATCGCAAGATGGAAGATTATTCAATGCCAGGTTCATAAGTTTATTCTATTGTAGAAACGGCTTACCGTCATTATAATGCTGGCGTTTAAAGCTTAAAGATTTTTAAATATGTCGACAGATCCTAATGAATACCACGTTCGTCTTAATAAGATGAATGACCTGCGTGAGAAGGGAGTTCTTCCTTATGCAGCTAGATACGAAAAAACTCATTCTACTATTTCAGCTTTGGAAGAAGGTGAAAACGCCAAGCTTCGAGAGGTTGAAGACATCACAAAGAAGCCTACTAAAAAGCTTATCAAACTTGCTGGCCGAGTTATGACAATGCGTTCTCATGGAAAGATATCTTTTGGTCATTTGAAAGATTTTGAAGGGAAGATTCAGATCTGTTTTATGCAGGATCTAATGGGGAAGGACGATTATAAATTTTTGAAGAAGGTTGATATGGCCGATCATATTGGTGTTTCTGGTGAGCTATTTAAAACTCGTCATGGAGAAATCACTCTTATGGTTTATGAGGTTGTAATGCTCTCTAAGACTTTGAGGCCTTTGCCAGAGAAGTGGCATGGGATTCAGGATCAGGAACAGATATATCGTCAAAGATACCTTGATACAACAATGAACAAAGAGAGTATGGATCGTTTTGTATTCAGAAGTAATGTTGTTAAGGCTTTGCGTGAGTTTTATTGGTCTGAAGGATTTATGGAGATTGAAACTCCGGTTCTAGAAAATGTATCTTCTGGTGCTTCAGCTCGTCCATTTGTTACTCATCATAATGCTTTAGACATTGATGTTTATCTTCGAATTGCTGCTGGAGAGCTTTGGCAGAAAATGGCAATTGGTGGAGGATTTGAAAAAACTTTTGAAGTTGCGCGTTGTTTTAGAAACGAAGGAATTGACCCAAGTCATCTTCAAGAATTCACAATGATCGAGCACTATGCTGCCTACTGGGACTTTGAAGACAACATGAAATTCACAGAGAGAATGTTTGAGTACATGCTAAATAAACTTGTTGGTTCTACAAAAGTTAAGATCAAAGACCGTGAAGGAAATGATATTGAGGTAGATTTTAAAACACCTTGGAATAGAGTTAAGTTTACAGAATTAATTGAAGAAGACTGTGGAATCGATGTACTTAAATATGATGATTCTCCAGAACTACTTAAGGAAATTAAGAAGAAAAAGATTTCTATAAAGGATGCTGAAACCCTTGGTTATGGGAATCTTGTGGACTCTCTTTATAAAAAAGTTTCACGTCCTAAGTTGATTCAGCCAACTTTTGTTACTCATCACCCACGTATGACAAAGCCACTTGCTCGTATTAATGATGAAGATGATCGTGTGTGTGATACGTTTCAACTTCTTGTAAATACATGGGAAATTATTAATGCATATAGTGAGATTGTGGATCCAGTTGATCAGCGTGAAAGATTTGAGGCCCAGTCTGTTGCGAAGGCTCAAGGAGATGAAGATGCGATGATGATCAATGAGGAGTACCTAGCTGCAATGGAACATGGATTTCCTTGTATGTCAGGTTGGGGAATGGGAATTGATAGGCTAGTTACACTGCTTACTGGTCAGGAAAATTTGAAGGACTGCGTTATGTTCCCACTACTTCGTCCTCTTGAGGAAAACATGAAGAAAGAAAAGAAGGCGATGGAGAAGGCCAAGAAAATTGCTAAAAAGAAGAAATAGAATGGATAAAATTGCTGTACTAGATTTTGGAGGGCAGTATGCTCATTTGATAGCCAATAGAATTCGTCGTCTTGGTGTTTATACTGAGATCTATGATGGAGAAACTAGTGCTTCTGAGCTTGGTGACTTTAAGGGTATTATTCTTTCTGGAGGTCCTGCGAGCGTACATGCCGAGGATGGACTTAAATGTGATCCGGAAATTTTAGAGTTAGGAATTCCTATATTGGGAATATGTTATGGCCACCAATTAGTTGCTCACACACTTGGAGGAAAAGTTGAGAAAGGACAGGTAAGAGAATATGGATCTGCTGTTGTTGAGATAAAAGATAAGAGGGGTGTTCTAGAGGGAATTGAGACACAGGAGAAAACGTGGATGAGTCATTTTGATCAGGTTACTGAGGCTCCTGAAGGATTCGAAGTTGTAGCCTCTACCTCTGATTGTCCAGTTGCTGCTACTGCTAATTATGAAAAAAATATCTATACTTTACAGTTTCATCCTGAGGTTACACACACACCATGTGGAATGACCATTTTGGAAAACTTTGTAAATTTGAGCGGAGCTAAACGTGAATGGAGCATTGATACTTATATTGATGACATTACTAAGGAGATCCAAGATAAGGTTGAAGATAAAAAAGTATTTCTTCTAATTAGTGGAGGCGTTGATAGTACGGTTGCATTCCTGCTTCTGGCAAAGGCTCTTGGACAGGATAGGGTCTATGGACTGTTTGTGGACATTGGATTTATGAGAAAGAATGAGAAGAAGGAAGTCTCTGAGGCTCTTAAAAAAGTGGGAGTTACTAATCTCCATGTTTATGATGCGGGAGATGAATACTTTGCTGCCCTTGAGGGCAAGTATGAACCTGAGGAAAAGAGAAATATTATTGGAGAGCTGTTTATTGATATTCAAGCGAAGGTTTCTGATGATTTAAATTTGAATCCTGATGAATGGATTATTGCTCAGGGAACTATTTATCCAGATACAATTGAAACGGGTGGAACAAAGCATGCAGATACTATTAAGACCCATC
>JABJOK010000031.1 GCA_018664365.1 Candidatus Peregrinibacteria bacterium
AAAAAAACAATTAACAAAATGCCAAAAACTCCTCAGGCATCACTCATTACAAACAAATCCAACATCGCATATCTCTCAGGCTTTACAGGCTCTGCAGGATACATGCTACTCACAAAGTCGACAAAATACCTATTTACTGACTTCAGATACATAGAACGCGCAAAAAACACTATTAAGAAAGGAATAAAAACAGTAGATATATCAAAAATACGGAAAAATCCTGAAGATATTAAAAAACACTGGCAATCAGTTTTAAAAAAGCATCGAATAAAAAGTATAGGAGTTGAAGAAGAAGACCTTACAGTTACAAAATATAAGAACTTCAAAAAATTATTTCCTAGAGTAAGGCTAATAAACATTTCAGGGAAGATAGAGAAGAAACGTGAACTAAAAAATAGAACGGAAATCAGGCTAACGGCTAAGTCCCAGCAAATAAACGAAAAGGTTTTTCTAGAGATCAAGAAATTTGTACAAAGAGAGCTGAAGAAATCCAGGCTGAAAACTCTAAAAATCACTGAACTAGATCTTGCCTGGAAAATAAAACAAATGGGAAATGAATTCGGAGCAGAAGACGTTTCTTTCAATCCAATTGTAGCATTCGGAAAGCACTCTGCTCTCCCCCACCACGACCCGACAAAAACAAAATTGAAAAAGGGAGACATCATTCTCATAGATATGGGAATGAAATATAAAGGATACTGCTCAGACATGACTCGGATGATATTCACAGAAAAACCCACTCCTTTTCAGAAAGAAATCTACAATACAGTCCTAAAAGCTCAAGAAACATGCATAAACGGTCTTAAGGCCGGGATTTCTGGAGCAAAGGCTGATTCACTAGCTCGCAAAGTAATTGAAGCCGCAGGCTACGGAGAACAATACGGCCACTCTGGTGGACATGGAGTAGGCCTAGACATTCACGAAATTCCAAATCTAGCAGAGAAATACAAGAAAAAGCTTAAAAAAGACTCCATCATAACGGTAGAACCAGGCATATACCTTCCGGGCAAATTCGGAGTACGAATCGAAGACATGCTATTAATTACGGAAAAAGGAAGCAAAAATCTTACCAAGGTATCAAAGTAAGCCTACGCACTCTCTCCATCAAGTTCATCATAAGTCTTAAATCCAGTAGAGGGATCGAAAATCTCTTCAACTCTAGCGGTTAGTCCATTTTCTAAATCTGCATCAGTTGTTACAACAACCCTAGGAACTCCTTCATCTTCCATAAAACTAAATGGTAAGTGCCAATTAGTGAGCCTACCTCCAGTCCCAGAAGCAATAGAATTAAAAGTAACTGTGACAAATCTACTATCTGCCTGAACTTCCATCTGGCACATTTCTCCCTCAAATTCTCCTCTAACACCCTTTCCAACAACTCCAGTACTCAGAGATTTAATTCTTTCAATAGTTTCATGCTTAAGCTTTACAGGACCCTCGCTAACAGCATTAGCAGACTCTGCATAGGTTTCAGCAGCAGCTCCAGCATCTAAAGTTTCCAAAGCCGTAGTTTCCATCTCAATTTCACGCCTAGATTTTCCCTCAGCAATTAACCTCTTCAACCACTCAAAGTCACGCGCCTGATCATTATCTTCCTGCTGAGCAGAAATAAACAACTCAACCTTTTCATCATCTGCCTTCATAATCATTGCATGCAAAACAACTTTAGCCTCTTCACCAGTGATAAAGACCTGGCTTTCATCAGCAGTAATTTGTAAAGCCATTCCTTCAAAATCAACATATCTTCCCAAGGCCAACACATTCAATCTATTAAAATCAGCAAGAGGTATTGTTTCTTTACCAGAAGCAGGACGCTCGTTTCTATCAGACATGATTATTGGTTAAATTATTAGCTAAAAGAATACCAACTTCACTGCTTTTGTCAACCCAACCTCCTCTACTTTTGCCATGAATTTCACTAGAATTAGGCCCGTTTTTAATACTTATATATGTGTGGAATTTTTACCTATTACGGTCACAAAAATACAGCTCCCGAATTAGTTATAGAGGGGCTTAAAAAACTAGAATATAGAGGATACGATTCATGGGGAATCGCATACAAAACAAACGATGAAATCGAAATAAGAAAAGAGATTGGAAAAATTGGAGACATAAAGGTTAAAGACCTAGATCTCAAGCATTCAAACATTGCAATTGGCCACTCTAGATGGGCTACGCACGGTGGTGTGAACAAAAAAAATGCACACCCACATTTCACAGAAGAAAAGGACATAGCTCTAGTGCACAATGGCATTTTCGAAAACTATGTTGAAATAAAGAAATATCTAGAGAAAAAAGGCCACACATTCAAGTCGGACACAGATACAGAAGTCATTGCTCACCTAATTGAAGAACACGCAAAAACTCACGAATTTGAAGATGCAGTGAAGCTAGCGACTCAAGAAATCGAAGGACGCTATGCAATCGTAGTTTTAAATAGCAGTAACGAAACCATGATTGCTGCTAGAAAAGGATCTCCACTCATTTTAGGAGTGGGACATACCGAAGGGGAATACTTTATAGCTTCAGACATTCCAGCCTTTCTAAAGTACACAAACAAGGTTATTTACCTAGATGATAACCAAATGACAGTTATAAAAGATGGCGAAGCAAAGTTTTACGATATGGAAAAACATGAAGAGATTGAAAAACGAATCGTTGAAATAGACTGGGACGAAGAAAGTGCAGAGATGGGAGATTTTGCTCACTTCATGATTAAAGAAATCACAGAACAAAAGGAAACTCTAGCACGTGCTATAAACCAAGATCCAAAAATAATTGAGAAAGTTGCAAAAGCCATTGAATCAGCTAAAGGAACTTACTTCGTGGGATGCGGGACTGCAGGAAAGGTAGGAATGGTTGGAGAATATTTATTTGCAAAGATTGCAAAAAAACACACAAACTTCGCATTTGGATCTGAATTTTCAAATTACAAGGACTTCCTCACAAAAGACACACTCATGATATGCATTTCTCAATCAGGAGAAACAGCAGACACACTTGAAGCAATAGAAGTCGCAAAAGAGAAAGGAGTAAAAATAGTTTCAATTGTAAACGTTGAAACATCAACAATGGCAAGAATGTCAGACATAGTTGTCCCTATAAAAGCTGGTCCGGAAAAAGCTGTCGCATCAACAAAGGCAACAACTTCACAGCTAGCAATCCTAACCTTGCTAGCATACGCATGCGATGGAGGAGTAAAGAAAGGACAACAAGAACTGATCAATGCAGCTGGGCAGATTAACGATATGTTAAATCCTCGTTACGAAGAGCACATCATGAAGATTGCAGAAAAAATCAAGGAAGTTGAATCAATGTACATCATCGGAAGAGGAGCCAACTACCCTATGGCACTAGAAGCAGCAATTAAGCTTCAAGAAGTTTCATATATACACGCAGAAGGATTTGCAGGTGGAGAATTAAAACATGGACCAATTGCACTAATAACAGAAAACACTCCAGTAATTGCACTTGTAGCAAATGATGATAGCAAGAAGGAGATTATTTCAAATGCAACAGAGATAAAAGCACGTGGTGGATACATAATTGGAGTTGCTCCAGAAAACGATGACATATTCGACTTTTGGATTCGAGTACCAGACACACAGGCTGTCTCCCCTATCGTAAACATAATTCCAGTACAAATACTTGCATATCAACTAGCCGTTCTTAGGAAAAATGATCCAGACAAACCAAGGAATTTAGCCAAAAGTGTAACTGTAAAATAGCTTCAGAATAAGCTATGAATCGGGTATAATTTGCGCAAGCTCTCATACCCTAATTTCTATGTACAACAAAAATACCAAGATTGTTTGCACTCTAGGACCAGCAACAGATTCGGTCAGTGAACTAGAGCAGCTTGTTTCAGCTGGAATGAACGTAGCTCGACTAAATTTTTCACATGGGGAATATGTTCATCATTCCAAAATAATAAAAAGTCTCCGAACTGTAGAAAAAAGAATGAAAAGAAGGATAGGGATAATGCAGGATCTTCAAGGACCAAAAATCAGAGTAGGAGAAATGCCAGAAGAAGGAATCCAGATAAAAAAAGGACAAGAGATTGAATTTACGATCAATAAAATAGCAGGAAAAACAGATGGCAAAAAAACTCTAATCCCCATCCAATACAAAGGCATTATAAAAGATCTGAAAGTGAAAGATCTGATGTACATAGATGACGGATTAATGATGGTGCAAGTCTTGAAAAAGACCAAGACAAGCTTATTTTGCAAAGTCAAAATTGGAGGAACCGTATATTCCAGAAAAGGCATTAATTGCCCAACTGCCTCTATATCAGCAAGCCCCATCACTATTAAAGATAAGAAAGATTTAATGTTTGGGCTCAAAAACGATGTAGATTACGTAGCCCTCTCATTTGTAAAATCTGCACGAGACATAAACTCACTTAGAAAAATAATAAAAGGAAGAGGAAAGGACACAAAAATAATTGCAAAAATTGAAAGACACGAAGCGATAACAAATTTAAGAGAAATAATTAAAGCAGCTGACGGAGTAATGGTTGCACGAGGAGATCTTGGAATAGAAATACCTGCAGAAAAAGTTCCAATAATGCAAAAGCTGATTATAAAAATTGCCAGAAAATACGGGAAGCCAGTGATAACAGCAACACAAGTACTTCAATCAATGGTAGAAAATGCACGAGCAACAAGAGCTGAAATTTCAGACGCGGCTAATGCCGTTTTTGATAATACAGATGCAATAATGCTCTCCAATGAATCCGCTGTCGGAAAATATCCGTTTAAAGCCGCAAGAACACTCAGCAAGGTTTCAATGGAAGTTGAAAAAGAAATTCGTCACCACCCAGAACTATATGAAGGGGATAGCCCTGAGGTAGTATCAACTCTTTGTGGTACATGCCTAAATGCAAGCGAGATGGCAAGAGACATGAAGGCTGATGCAATAATTGTATATTCTGATGATGGCTACACTGCACGACACATTGCACGCAATCGCCTATTTACAGAAATAATAACAATCACTCCTGATGAGAAAACTGCACGCGAGCTCACACTAGTTTGGGGAATAAATGATTTATTTGTGAAAAAAATTGCAAAGGGTAACAACAAAGTAGACCAGATTTTGAAATATATGAAAAAAGTTAAGGCTATCAGGAAAAACCAGAAAGTTGTCATTGTTTGCCATGCAAGCAAAAAGGACAGCTTAATATCAACTATAAAAGTTTAATGAGAATAATAGGCATTGATCCAGGAACTGCAATTGTAGGCTTCTCCATATTAGACAATGAAAATGGAGAAACTTCATTGGTAGACTATGGATGTATCAGAACACCTGCTGGACTCCCTCAAAGTCAAAGACTGAATCAAATTGCTGAAGACATTGATACATTAGTAAAAAAATACAAACCACAGAAAGCAGCAATCGAGAAATTGTTTTTCAAAAAGAATATAACAACTGCAATGAGCGTTTCAGAGGCAAGAGGTGTAATAATGCAACGACTAACTGAAAAAGGAGTAAGCCTAGAGGAATACACACCGCTTGAAATCAAAAACTCAGTGTGTGGATATGGAAATGCCGACAAAGCAATGGTTCAACAAATGGTAAAAACAATATTCAATATGGATAAAATCCCTAAACCTGATGACGCAGCAGATGCAATTGCGGCAGGTGTGTGTTTATGTAATTCATTAGCATTACTAGAAAGAATAAATGAATAAAGCCTTAGGAATCCTTTGGGTTCTAATTATCACCGGAGCAGTATTTATTGGGATGA
>JABJOK010000074.1 GCA_018664365.1 Candidatus Peregrinibacteria bacterium
TATTGATTGCCAGTGTTGATTTACTCTTTTTTTGTAATGTTCTTCTTCGTCTAATGCACTTATTTGTGCAGTAGCTTCCATGAGATTCGTTGGAGAACTTCCTAAAAATGAAAATGAAGCTGAGTCTAGTTGTCTTCCCATTAAAATTGCCTGTATCAGGGATTCTTCTGTTACATCCCCTTGAATCATTTCTATTGGTCCTCCAGGTGTCAAAAAGTCAGGAATATCTTTGAAATCTTTTGGATATGACCAGTGAAATAACGGTTCATCGTATTCGTTTACTAGAAAACTACTAAAATTCAAGGTTCCATTGATGTGTGTTCTGTAGTTTGCTCTTAATTGTGTTAGTACTCTTTGTGCTGCCATTAACATTTCTCTATTTAGGTCTATTCCTGCTATGGCAACTTCTGGATGAGCTCTTTGAATGGCTTCTTCAATGTAGAATGGACCTGAGCATACGTTAAGGTGAGTTCCTCCAGCAGGGGTGTGTAAGAGATCTGCCATGCTGTCATATATACCGTAGTCGTAATATGTCGCAGCTTCTGGCAGATAGGCTTCTGTATAATCCTCGTCAGCTCTTTCGATATCTGACCGTATTTCTTCTTCTGATCTAGGCATTGTAAAAAATTTATTAAGCAAAGATTATAAGAGATGAGTGCTTATTTGTCAACAGGGCTAGGGGGTAAAGTGATATGTTTTTTTCGGTTTTTTTAATATAGTTATTGCATGAAAGCTTTTAGATTTCTTTTTACATTTTTGTTTTTGTTTTCGTTTGTTCCTGGGCTTGTTTTTGCGCAAGCTGATTTTGCGGACATTGATGACACCGATTATGAAGATAGTATCGAGAGCCTTTCTGAAATGGGAGTGATTCAGGGATATGATGATGGAACGTTTAAGCCTTTGAATTCAGTGAATCGTGCAGAAATGTTGAAAATGATTCTTTTGGCTGTTGATGAGGATGCTCAGGAGTATGAGGGGGATTGTTTTCCAGATGTTACAGATCAGTGGTTTGCTCCATATGTGTGTTTAGCTAAGGAAAAGGGGATTGTTGATGGTCATGAAGATGGATATTTTAGGCCTGGAGATGAGGCCAACATGGCTGAGGCATTTAAAATTGTGATAAATGCGTTTGATTTACCAGTTGATGACTTAGAGGATGTAGAGGACTGGTTCATTCCTTATAGAGAGTTTGTGCATAATAATAATCTTTTTTCAAAGTATAGTTATCTTCCTGGTAATTTAGCGAATCGTGGTGAGGTGGCTTTTCTTGTTGATAAAATGATGGAGATTCAACGAAAGGAGTCTTATGTCTCTGCCGAAAGAGATTCCGCCTCTTTGGGTTGTGGAAAAAGTTCTCCGGGTATCGTTCCTTCTACTTTTATGGTTGATGGAACTGAGCGTGATGCGATTGTCGTGATCCCTTCTGATTACGATAAGGATAAAGCTATACCTTTAGTTTTTGCTTTTCATGGACGAACAAATTCTAATGATGATGTAAAAAAGTATTATGGAATAGAGAAGCCGAGTGGAGGGAATGCGATTTTTGTTTATCCAGCAGGAATTCAAGGATCTTCTGGTTACACATGGTCTGATGGGGGGGATTCATCAGGTGATTTAAGAGATTATGAATTTTTCGATGTAATGTTTGAGGAGATTTCAGAGAATTACTGTGTCGATTTAGATAAGGTATATGGTGTGGGGCATTCTTTGGGTGCATGGTTTACTAATAGCTTGTCATGCGCGAGGGGAGACGTTCTTAGAGCAGTTGGAACATTAGGAGGAAGTAGGTCTAATAGTGAGTGCACAGGGCCTGTTGCAGCAATGCAGTGGCACAATCCAAATGATGAATTAGCTTCTTTTGCAGGAGCTGAGACAACTAGAGATTGGTATTTGGCTCAGAATCAGTGCTCACAAGGCTATGATTCAGTGAGTCCATTCTGGGGAAATTGTGTTCAGTATGAAGGTTGTAGTGATATAGCTCCTGTGATTTTCTGTCCGCATGAGAACGATTATGATTCTCGTGGAAATTATTATACTCACAACTGGCCAAAGGCTACGGGTGAGGAAATTTGGAATTTCTTTGAAAGTTTGGAGTGATGGGGGAATGTGATAGTATTGTTCTTGTAATTTTTGTTATATTTTAACCTCATAAATATGAAAAAAATAATTATTACAGTTCTAAGCTTTGTGCTTGCTGTTAGTACTTCGTTAACTGCAGTTGCGAGCTTTGATGATGTATCAGATGACAATGGCAATGTTGATGCTATTGATTTCTTGTCAGATGCTGGAGTGGTAAAAGGTTATGATGATGGTACATTTAAGCCTAAATTTGAAATCAATAGGGCTGAATTGATGAAGATTCTTGTCGAGGCGCAAGGTGTTACTCCAGATGCTGATGAGTACAGTGATTGTTTTACTGATGTGACTGATCAATGGTTTGCTCCTTATGTTTGTTATGCAAAGGATGTTGAATGGGTTGAAGGTTATAAAGACGGATCTTTTGCTCCAGATAAATTTGTGAACAAGGTTGAAGCGGTTAAGATGATTATTAATTCTCAGGGATTTGGTGAAGAAACAGGTGCTTGTAAGGAGGAATTGCATGAGGATGTAGATGAAGATGATTGGTATGGTCCATATCTGTGTGTTGCCTATAAAAAAGGTCTGTTGGAAGAAGGATTAGACGGGAATTATCTTCCAGGAGCAGAGATCGATAGATCTCAGGTTGCGGAAAATATTTTTCGTGCGATTATGGTGAAAAAATTGAAGAAAGAGGAATTTAAAGCTGAATATAAGGAGATGAAAGGAGAGGCTCTTGATGCATTTAAGGCTGAAAAAGAAGCTATTAAGGCTGAGATTGAGGCGTTTAAAAAAGAAATTGAGCAGATGAAGGAAGACGGTGAAGATGCTGATTACATAAAAGCACAGCGTGATGAATTTTGGGGTAATTTAAAGGAACTTCATAAGGATCATGTTGAAGGTTTGGCAGGAAAATTAAAGGAGGCTCATGATCATCTTAAGGGGCAAAAAGATGCAGTAAAAGAAGAGTTTAAGGCCTGTAAGGAAAAGCTGAAGAATGGTCCAAATGGTCAGGGGGATTTAATGGCGAAGTGTGGATATGATTTTGACGACTTTGAATACGAGAAGGAAGATGATGAAGACGATTCAGACGATTTAACTGATGTTGACGATGATGATTCAGACGATGATGATGACGACGAAGATGACGATGATGATGACGACGAAGATGATGGTGATGACGAGGGTGACGATGAAGGCGATGACGAAGGTGACGACGAAGGTGACGACGAAGGTGACGACGACTCAAGTACTGAATAATGATTAGAGATTTTTTGGAAAAAATGATTTTGGAGGGTCGGGTTCCTGGGTTTGTATATTTAAAAAAGATCCTATGGGGCCTGGCTTTCCTTCTTCCTTTATTGATTTTCTTGAATCCTCAAAATTTCAGAGATTTTGCTGATGCTGGATGGAGTATATTGATTGCCGTTATGTTAGTTAGACCACTTGCTGATGTTTTTCCACGAATCAAGATTTTTAGGACCTTGGTTCTTTTAAGGCAAGAGTTTGGGGTAATGTCTGCCTTACTGTTAATGGCTCATTTTGTTGGTTTTGCTATGATGAAAGATGGCGGTGTTATTGGGGTTTTGATGTCTCCGACCTATTGGGACTTGAAGAGATTTTTTGGATGGGGAATGCTGGGATTAGTATTTGTAATTCCAGTATTGTTGACCTCTAATAAGTGGGCGATGATTAAAATGAAGAAATGGTGGAAGAGAATACAAAAATTAAGCTATGTGTTCTTCATATTTGGAGGAGTGCATGTTTTTATGGTGGGAGAAGAGAGCGGAATAGTGGGGATTGTTCTTGTTGGAATGTTTTGGCTCTTGGCTGAATTTAAAATTGTTCTTTTGAAGAAGAATTAGGTCAGTCTGAGTGTAGGGGGAGTGGTTCCCATATCACTTCGTGCCATTTGATTCCTAGTGAACCGGCGTAAATGTTGTAGATTATTTCATCATTCATTTGGGGCGGAATAAAATCGTTCTTTAGTGAATTTTCTATTGATGACGATATTGCATCGGGGATTTGGGCGTATTGGATAACATTGTCTTCATCTACATATTGGAAGGCAATGTTATAGTTGTAAATCACTTCTAATGGGCGATTAGGATTTGGGACGGTTGTGTATTCATAAATATCATAAATGTAGGCCTGGTGGCTTTCTACTAATGTGTTTTTGTCGATGTGTATGTTGATGAATCTTGTGACACCGGCTGTGAAGAATGTTATTACTCCAAACCAGACTATAAATGCCATAATTAACCCTATTCCTCCGCTGTTAACCCATGATCGCTTGTATTCCTTGATAAATGTGCCTGGTTTTTTGCCCCTATAATAAAAGTAGTTCATTAAAAAGAAGGCAAGACCTGCTATTCCAAAACCAATAGCGTATATTTTAAGAACTTGAGTCGGGTCCATTACTTCGTTATAAAAACCCGCACCAGTTCCTACGAAATATCCTATTATTGGAACAGTTATGAAGGTTAGTATGAGGTAGTAGGTGTATTTGATGTCTCCCATGTTTTTATTTTAGCAAACACCTTTTTCTTTCAGCAATTCTTTTTCTGCAATTTTTGCGTACTTGAATGCGAAATTGAAGATTGATCTTTGAGTTTCTGCGATGTTGGCGTTTTGTATGATGACTCCCATCTTATCCTCGTGCGAGATTATTGCGATCTTATCGTCGTATATGTTTATCTCGTTTTTGAAGGGGTAGTCTTCCTTTGGGATTAGGTACACTTCACGAAGTTCTTCTTCTCCTTTTTCTTTGAGTTTTAGTGCGTTTTGATCATATGAAAAGATGCCTCGTAGCCATATTTTGCGTTCTACCTTTGTCTTGATATATTGGGGGTAGTAGTCTTCAAGGAGTGTTTTTGTAGCCAAAGTTACGTCTGCCCAGCAGAGCAGGTCTGTGGAGGTCGTTAGGGTGTCTTCCATTATTTGGATGAGTCCTTTTTTGCCCTCGAAGTATGAGACTTGGGGCTTCACAGCAAATTTTTCATGTAGCGAGAGTAATTCTGGAAGAGCTTCTTCTATGTTTTTATATATTTTATGCTGTTTTTCGAGGAGATTGTGTGGGGTGATTGGTTGAAAGTGGTAGTAGGCTCCCTTTTTAACCTTGCTTGCGAGCCCTTTTTCGCTAAGTTGGTCTAAAATTAAATATGCGGTTGGGCGCTTAATATGGGCATGTTTTGCAATTACGCTTGGAAGGGCTTCTTTTAATGTAAGAAGTGAAAGGTATACTTGAGCCTCCTTGCTTGAAAGACCTGATTGTGTAAGTGTTTGTGCTAAATCCATGCTGTTGTCAATAGTTCTGACAACACTATTGTATCACATTTTTTCGTCTTAAATAAGGGGTAATGTCGTTTTTTGATGATCTGCGTTGTACGAGGTGGGTGACAGGTTCTTTAATTGTGTTACACTGTTTTTCAGTAACCATCATTACTATGAATAAAACTTGTAAACAGTGTAGCCATGAGTTCGAAATTCCTGTTGAGGACTTGGATTTCTACAAGAGCGTCCCGGTCAAAATTGGGGGAAAGGAGATTCCTATGGATCCTCCCGATTATTGCGTTGGTTGTCGTCATCAGAAGCGTATGGCGGTTCGTAATGAGATGTTCTTACATCACCGGGAGTGTGATTTTTCTAAGAAAAAAA
>JABJOK010000026.1 GCA_018664365.1 Candidatus Peregrinibacteria bacterium
AAATCTATGAGCTATTGTCAAAACACGTCAGACCTGGCGGAGAGATGGTAGTGGGAGAACGTTTTCCAGATAAGTACAAACCTATCAAAGACATGAAAAGAAACATTAGATACTGGGAACCTATAGAATCAATGGAAACATCTGCCCCTCACGAAAATAGCCCCTTTGGAATTCCTATAACAATCGTCAGATTCGTTAGGAATTCAATCCCGTTTGCAAATTAATTCTTATAATGCTGAGCAACAGACCAAACTATCTAGTCGAACCAGTCAGCTACGAAAATCTTGCTGGAACAATGCAGGAAATCGAACCTCTTCAAATAGGGAAAATTGGTGGCGTAAAGCTTCCTACATCCCTTGCAGAGTTGCTCGAGGAAAAAGATTGGAAAAGATTTCAACAACTTTGTGATCAATATGGAACACAGCTTTATTTAGGTGGAGGAATGATGGACGAAGCCATTAGAAATGGTGATCCATTTTCCTTAGTTAAAAAACTTCACGCAGCTGGAATAAACACCATAGAAATATCTAGTCCCTGGGAAATAGATTCACGCAAATTCCTAGAGATAGCAAAAGGAATTAGAGAAGACTTCGACACAATGCTTGTAGAAATTGGCGAAAAAAACAATTATCCATATTCAGTGCAATGGTGGATAAGACAGCTGCTAAACGCAGAAGACACAGGAGCCGATGCCATAGTATTAGAGGGAGCAGGAACTGGAGAAGTAGGAATATATCATGAAGACCAATCCCCTCAGGATGGATTAGTAGAATGCATTTGCGAGAGATCAAATGATGCTACAAAATTAATAATAGAATCACCTCGATTGATACAGCAAGAACATTGGATAAAAACATTTGGACCAAACGTAAAGCTAGGCAATCTTTTAGCAACACCTCCCCTGCTTCGCTTCGTGGAAATGACTCGAACACGTGAAGCACTTAAGCAAGAAAGAGCTCAATCGAAAAAGCGCCTAGGACTAAATTAATTTGGCTGGGGCGGAGGGATTCGAACCCCCGAGTGACGGTACCAGAAACCGTTGCCTTACCACTTGGCCACGCCCCAACGTTATTCCTTTGAAAAAGGCCTGGAAAGCATAACTTCCCAGGCCAAAAAGTTCAAGATTATTCTACCAACTCCTTAAGATCCTTATACTCATCCATCATCCCAAGGTCTTCAGCTACACTTTTGTATGTAATAAAACCTTTATAAGCGTTTAGTCCCTGCGCAAATCTCCCATCCCCTTCCAAAGATTCCTTAATAACTGCATCAGCACCTTGCTTTGCAATTTTAACAAGATAAGGAAGCGTTGCTGCAGTTAGAGCCATTGTAGACTGACGACTCACCTGACCTGGCATGTTTGGAATACAGCAAAATATTTTGTTGTAGATTTCATAAACAGGCTCAGAATGGCTTGAGCATCGAGCACCCCATATACATCCCCCTTGATCAATTGATACATCTACTATTACAGATCCATCCTTCATTGATTTAATCTGCTCTTCATTTACTACTACTGGAGCGCGAGTTCCAGCAATGAGTACTGCACCAACCAATAAATTACATTCCTTAAGAGCTATGTCGAAATTTTCTTCATTTGGAGTAAGTGCTTCAAAGTTCTCACCTAGATTAGGGCCTAAATAAGCCTTCATCTCTTCATTTAATCTATCGCAAACCTCCTGATTAATATCAAAAAGTTTTACACGTGATCCCATTCCAGCAGCAGTTCTTGCAGCAGTAGCACCAACGTATCCCCCACCAACTACAACAACTCTAGAACTTGGAATCCCGGTAATCTTTCCAAGCGTAAGACCTCGTCCTCCCCATTTCTTCTGCATATATTCTGCTCCATACTGTACAGCCAAAATACCAGCAACCTCACTCATAGGAGCAAGAAGCGGCAGTTTACCTTGATCATCCTGCACAGTCTCGTAAGCAATCGCAGTAATATTATTATGAGCAAGAATCTTTGTAAGCCTCTTGTCTACACCTGAAAGATGCAAATAGGTAAACAACGTTTTTCCTTCAAACTGCTCCATCAGGTTGTATTCACGAGGAAGCGGTTCTTTCACCTTAACTAAAACATCACACTCCTTAACTATATCCTCAGGAGTTCTCATCATCCTAGCTCCACACTCAACATACTCACTATCAGAAAAACCACTACCAATACCTGCAGTCTCCTGAACAATTACCTCGAGACCTGCATCTACCAATTCTTTTACACCATAAGGAGTCAGACCAACGCGATTTTCGTTGTCTTTAATTTCTTTAATCGTACCAATAACCATGCCAAAGTGGGTTAGGGATTTGCTTTAAATTACTCCACCCCTACCCAACACGTCAATACAATCCCTCTATCTCCTTTTGAACAATATCGTCAACGGCCTTAACACTTTGATCAACCTCTCCCCACTTATTCTGAACTTGATATTCACATTCATCAGCTTGAGCCATTTCTTTAAGAGCACTATCCATCCTTCGCTGTAATTCATCATCAGTCATCTCTCCACGACGAAGAATTCTTCCCTTCAAATCCTCTAAATCTGGGACTTTCATAAAAATAGAAACTAAATTCTCCTCTGGAACAATCTCCTTAATAGAATTAAATCCTTGTATATCAACTTCACGCACTACAACTGCTCCACCCTTAAGAGGATCCAGTATATCCTTCTTAGAAGTTCCATAGTAATTATTAGAATGAACAATCGCATATTCCAAAAGTTCATCTTCATCAATCATTCTTTTAAACTCATCCTTTGAAACATAATGATAAACAACTCCCTCTTCTTCTCCATCACGTGGCGCTCTAGTCGTATAAGAAACAGGATAAACAAAACCAGGATAATGGTCTTTTAAACGCGAAATCACAGTCCCCTTTCCAGAGCCCGATGGTCCAACAATCAAAAATAGCTTACCCGTATACATTTAAAACCATTAAATCGGCAGAATCATACAAGACTTAGCTACCAAATTCACCCCCAGAAGACTTGAAGTAATCGCTTAAATCTGCTATAATTACTTAATTCGGTCGACAACTTTGAACATTTACAAATCAACCTACTGTTAAAACGCTTGAAAGTGGAGAGCATGTGGCGACAAAAAGAACGTCATTGCTCCCTACTTTTGGATGATAGCCCAATTCTATCACCACAAAAGCAACCCTCTTTCATTAGAGGAGAAAAAACACAAAAACAAAAGGAACAAAAACAAAATTTGAACCCACTGTTAATTTTTAGATCTCATTCCAAAAATTAACTCAAAAAACAAAAATAAACTGAACGAATGCGTACTCTCGTTCGAAAAGAAAAACGCAAAGAACGGTAGGGAGATGAAATTCTCAAAATTAAGAATTTCACCACACCGCAAGAAAAAATAAAAATTGGGTCAAAATTCTTGCAAAAAACACCGCTCTTCATAGAAGAGCAATATGTTGGGGCGCTTAGTCCACCTCTGATTTCCACCTTTTTACAAGGTCCATCACGTGTAATGACTAGG
>JABJOK010000022.1 GCA_018664365.1 Candidatus Peregrinibacteria bacterium
AGCTCACTCATTGTCAGCTGGAGGATCAATTATTCATCCAGACGTAGAGTGTCTTTCTATTACTCCAATATGTCCAAGTTCCCTCTCTATGAGGCCATTTATCATTCCAGGAAATAAACAAATGCACGTCACTATTAATACTCAGAGAAGAGAAGACGCAGCAAAGATTGGTCTAACAGTAGACGGCCAAGACTGTGTAGATCTCCAATACGGAGACAAGATCACCTTCAGACGTAGCAAGAGATACTTCCACCTAGTCCGAACCCAAAACCGCTACTACAAAATGCTCCGCAGCAAATTAAACTGGGGAGAGACCAAGAGAAAGAAGAGTGTTTAAACTACTTTCTTATAACAGCCTGTGCAGCCGCTAGTCTTGCGATAGGAACTCTATATGGACTACAACTTACATAGTTTAGGCCAATCTTGTGACAGAACTCTACTGAGTCTGGATCTCCTCCGTGTTCACCACAGATTCCGATATCAAGATCAGGCTTTTCTTTACGTCCTAGTTCCATACAGATTTGCATTAGACCTCCAACACCACTCTGATCGATGCTCGCAGTAGGATCACGCTCAAGGATTCCATTGTCCAAATAAGCTGGTAGGAATTTACCAATATCATCACGAGAGTATCCGTAAGTTAGTTGAGTCAGATCATTTGTTCCAAAAGAGAAGAAGTCTGCAGCTTTAGCAATTTCATCAGCAGTCATACATGCTCTAGGAATCTCGATCATAGTTCCAATCTTGTATTCGAAGTTAACTCGTGTTCCATATTCATCGATAGTAGCTTGCACAACCTTTCGTAAAAACAACAGCTCCTTAACCTCTCCCACAAGGGGAATTTCTATTTCCACAATAACTTTTTTACCATCATTTTGAACCTTGATAGCAGCCTCGGTAATTGCCTGAACCTGCATTTTATAGATATCTGGATAGGTAATCCCCAGACGACATCCACGATGTCCAAGCATTGGATTAACCTCATGAAGATTAGAGATAACTTGCTTCAAATCTTCTGCATCTTTTGAAAGGTCGTTTGCCAACTTTTCAATCTCACTCTCTTTTTCTGGAAGGAACTCATGAAGTGGGGGATCAAGAAGCCTTACAGTAACAGGCTTGTCATCCATTACTTCAAATATACCTACAAAGTCATCAACTTGGTTTTCTTTAAGCTTTATTAGAGGAGCTTTTCGCTCTTCTTCATCCTTAGCAAGAATCATCTGTCTTACAAGTTTGATTCGATCATCACTAAAGAACATGTGCTCTGTTCTACACAGTCCGATTCCCTCAGCTCCGAAGTCTATTCCAACCTGACTATCCTCAGGAGTGTCTGCATTAGCTCTAACTTTCAGAGTTCTAATCTCATCAGCCCATTCCATAATAATTTTAAACTCCTTTGTAAGCTCTGGCTCTTGCATTTCAAGTTCTCCAACCATTACCTCTCCAGAATTTCCATCAATAGTAATGATGTCACCTTCTTTAATAACAGTATCTCCAATAATAATTTTACGAGCACTAGCGTTTACCATGATTTCGCTACAACCAGCCACACAACACTTCCCCATTCCACGACATACTACAGCTGCATGAGAAGTCATTCCTCCACGAGAGGTTAAAATTCCCTGTGCTGCATGCATTCCATGAATATCTTCAGGACTTGTTTCTTTACGAACCAAGATTACTTTTTCATTTTGTTCTTCTGCCATTTGCATTGCCTCATCAGAGGTAAACACAACCTTTCCACAAGCGGCTCCCGGCGACGCTGGCAGCCCCTTAGCCACAACATCACGATCTAAACCTTTCTTAATCATCGGATGTAGAAGCTGATTTAGGCAAGAAGGATCGATCATTAATAGAGCCTCTTCTTGAGTCAAAAGCTCCTCCTCTACCATTTCAACAGCAATTCGCACAGCAGCTTGCGCTGTACGTTTACCATTACGAGTTTGTAATAAAAAGAGCTTACCCTTTTCAATAGTAAACTCTATATCTTGCATGTCTTTGTAGTGTTTTTCCAAAGTATCTTTCACATCAATCAGTTGATCGTATGCAGCTTTATCAATCTTCTCAAGCTCAGAAACATCTTGAGGAGTTCGAATTCCTGCCACCACATCTTCACCCTGAGCATTCATTAAGAATTCTCCGTAGAAAACCTTCTCTCCAGTAGATGGATTACGCGTAAATGCTACTCCAGTTCCACAATCATCTCCCATATTTCCAAAAACCATCGACTGAACATTCACGGCAGTACCAGTGAGGCCTGTAATGTTATTTAGACGTCTATAAGTTTTAGCACGATCATTGTCCCAAGAGTTAAATACAGCCTCAATAGATAGCTTCAATTGCTCTAGAGGGCTCTCTGGGAATGGACGACCAGCTTCTTCTTTAACCATCTCTTTATATTCATTTACAAGAACTTTAAGATCATCTGCTTCAAGCTCAGTGTCTAAGCTAACTCCATTCTTTTCCTTCACAGCCTCCAAAGCTTCTTCAAATTTCGCATGATCAACACCCATTACGACGTCACCAAACATCTGAATAAACCTTCTATAAGAGTCATAAACAAATCTTTCACTTCCAGATTGTTCAATAAGTCCATTAACAGTTTTATCATTTAGTCCAAGATTCAAAATAGTATCCATCATTCCAGGCATAGACTTAGCCGCACCACTTCTAACAGAAACAAGTAGAGGATTCTTTGCATCCCCAAACTTCTTTCCCATTTTTACCTCAAGAAGCGCAAGCTTCTCTTCAAGCTCTTCAGCAAACAGTTCTGGATATTTTTTCTCATCCAAAAAATAAGCACAAACCTCAGTTGTGATTGTGAAACCAAACGGTACCGGAATACCGATTTTAGTCATTTCAGAAAGATTAGCACCCTTTCCCCCAAGGAGTTCACGCATGCTTTTATCACCTTCATCGAAAGAATAAATAGACTTCGAAGGTTTCTTGACCGGACCCTTGTCCGCTTTAGTTATAGAAGAGCTAGGAATGATCATAGTAAAGTAAATTTATATACTGGATATGAGTATATCGACCGCTTGTGATAATTACAAGATGTTGAATAACTTAGAAACTGCCTCTTTCACGTATCTTCGCTTCTAGCCTTGAAAGAGCAGTAATAAATGCTGCCTCACGAAGTGTTGACTGATGCTTCTCAGCATTGCATTTAACATCTTTCCAAGCTTTAACCATAATATCTTGAAGCTCTCCTTTTACCCTTTCTTCAGACCAATAATTACCATCTGCATTCTGCAACATTTCAAAATAACTAACTGTTACTCCACCAGCATTGGCAAGTATATCTGGAATAGCAACAACTCCATTTTCATTCAGAATTTCATCCCCTTCAGGATGAACAGGACCATTTGCCAATTCAAGAATAATCTTAGCCTTAATACGTGGAGCATTTTCCTTAGTAATTTGATTTTCCAAAGCCGCTAATACCAAAACATCGCATTCCTCCTCAAGAAGTTCCTCATTTGAGACTTCTTTACAATCAACTCCCTCTACATCATGCAGCTGTGTAACGTGCAAACCACAATTCTTAACTGAGTTCTTTTCAACTTTGCACTGCATTAATTCATTTGGATCAATTGAATGGCTGCAAACTATGCCTCCCTGAGAGTCAGAGGCTCCAATCAATTGGTAACCATCTTCAACCAGAAGCTTTGCCGCAATTCCACCAGCATTTCCAAATCCTTGTACAACAACCTTTAAATTCTTTGGATCAAGTCCTTCATGTTTTATGTATTCATTCAGCACATATACTCCTCCTTGAGCAGTAGCCTCGCCACGCCCCTCGCTTCCACCCTGTCCAACTGGTTTACCAGTAACAACGCCAGGAGAATCCTTTCCAACAATTTTTGAATATTCATCAGCAATCCAAGACATAATCTTCGCATTTGTATTAACATCAGGAGCAGGCACATCTCTATCAGGACCGATTGCTGGCGCAAGAAGCTGAACATATCTACGAGTAAGACGTTCCTTCTCTCCTTCAGAGAGTTCTTTTGGATTAACAATAATCCCACCTTTTCCACCCCCTAAAGGGATATTTACAACAGCACACTTAATAGTCATCCAAGCAGAAAGTGCAAGGACTTCCTCCGCATCAACTTGCTGGTGATAGCGAATACCACCCTTGTAAGGGCCCATGTAATTATTATGTTGAACTCTAAAAGCAGGAAAGATCTTAAGCGATCCATCATCCATTTTTACCGGAACTTGCATTTCAATTTTTCTCTGAGGAACAGACATGATGCGTTCAATATCCTCATCAAGATCCATAATGCTTGAAGCTTTTCTGATCTGCTTCAGTGTGTTTTCAAATAAAGACATATTAAAGGGGATAGGTATACCACATGGATTTTATCTGCTTCTATTTAAAGTTCAAGGGTAATTGAATTCTAGAAAAAACCAAGGAAGGTAAACTCCGGAGGCAATTCCAAGATAAAGAAATAAACTACCATTTGCCCAGTAAAACCAGCAAAAAGCGGAACTGTAAGATTATCATCAAGCTTATTTGTAAGCAGTTCAGTAAAAGTTGCAACAATAGACATTGAGGTAATTAGCAACAGAAATTCTGGCAACGCCAAAGCTCCAACAACCATATTTGCAGCAAATCCAGCAAGAGTCCCAATAAAAGTTTTATCTCCAAGGATTTTCGTCTTTCCAAAGCACCTACCAAAGAGAGCTGCAGCCAAATCACCAAATACCGTCATGAAAAGGGCCAAAACAGCAACCCAGTAATCAAAAGCAGCAAAACAGATCACACATGATATAACAAGAAAAACAGCTCCAGACAGGCTATTGTGTTCATGCCTTCTAAACAGATCATTGAACATAACCATCAGCTTAGGGCGATGCTCCAACCTAAAGTATTCAATTTCAAGCAGTATTAGAAGAAGAGCAGTTACAACCAAAACAGCAACACGATGTCCGAAGTAATTTAGAATAACGGTGTAGCCAACAACAATAAACAGACTCGACAAATGAATCGACTTTCTAAGAAGCTCTAAAATCAGTGGCGACCTGCTCATTACAAAAGGTTATCTTACTTCCAAACCTGATACCATTTTTTACTAGGTTCTTTCAAGAGATTCATTTGATTTTCTAACACGAAAATCTTCTCCTGAAGAGTATTAACAAGTCTCATGAAATTTTGTCTTTCATCAGCATGCTGCGTAACCATGCGGTCTAAGGTCTTTGTGAAATTCTTCAAATCTTCAGCTAAAATCTGCATATCACTGTCTTGTGTTTCTTCTACCTTAGCTTCAACTTCTACTTTTTGAGTAGTCTCTGCCTCCTCTCTTATCTCTTCTTTAACCTCTGCCTTAGGCTCTTCCTTAACAGATTCCTCGATTTTTATATTATATGCAGCATACAAGGACTCACGATTAACCATGTAGTTAAAGCCCTGAGGTGTACGTTGCTTTTTGCAGCCAAGCTTTTTGGCCTTGATAGCACGTCTAATAGTTTGAACAGACTTATTCGAGAGGTCAGCAGCCTCCTGAATTGTAAGGAATTTCTTTGCCATAGGAATAGGGTTGAGTAGTCAAAATGTCTATACATACAATTTAATATATTTCAGGAACTAACTCAATCGAGAATGCCCTAATTAAAATTGACAGATGAATTGCCTATCTTGCGCTGCTGCTTTTTCATGATTAAAACAACGAAAACTCCAAGTATTGATGACAAAATAAAAATACCCACTCTAAAAAATGTGATTACTCCAGACTTTTCTTCAATTCCAATAACAGACGACTTAGTGGAAAAAATAAGACCGTCATTTTTACTCATCTGATATGGCTCCCAGAAAATATTTAATAGATCTTGCCTAACCTCATCAAAGGTAGAAAGGACACCTTTATCAAAGGAAAAAGAGAAATTATCACCCTCTTTTATTTGGAAATAAAACTGGGCTACTTCACCGCTTCCAGAGGGGAAATAGTCACTTCGGCTAAGAGTTTCACCAAAAATAACTTTCCCATCAGAATTTTTGACTAGATAAAAGGGATCTCCACCAAGTTCTAAAAAATCTCCAGGCAGATACCTTACAAACTGGAGTTTGTCCTTTTCATAAATCAAGTTAAAGGCTATCCCTAAGGATTCATCCTGTACTTCCTCTGCTCTTACAGAAATTTTAATTAAGCTATTATCGACCAGTTCTCCTTCCATAAATATTTTACCGGAGTAGTCCACGGAGTCATCAGCATGAACAGGCGATATTATTAGAGCCAGCAAGCAAATAAGTATTATAAGTTTTTTCATAGTATTAGTTATTCAGAGTGAGGACCTACCAACGTGAGCAGGCCCCCACATTTTTCAAATTACCTAAAAAGTAAGAGCAAAGTTAGCTCCAAAATCGATAAGGTCACTTCCATCAATCACGCCATCATAATTAGCATCCACTTCTATAAGATAAGAGCCTTCTCCAAAACTACTTCCATATCCTCTAGCAAGCATCTCTAGGTCTTTTCCATCAACACGATCATCTTTATTAAAATCAGCAACTAATCCACGAGCATCAGATCCAGCTACGTAAGTAGCCTGACCTTCAGATCCATTTTTCACAGGAATGACAAGATATTCATAGGTCGTTCCAGGCATAATTCCTTCGTCAGTGAAGAATGCCTCAGTTGTCTCTGTGAGTAATTCATATGAACCATATGGCATAAGCTTTTTAACCAAATAACTATCTGCATCACCATAATCCCAGATTACATCCAAGCTAAATCGATCAGCACCTTGGTCTACATATCCACCAGAAACATCATCAACATTCTCAGCACCAGCAACATTCAAGGTTATTCCATTGTATCCTGCAGGAACATTACCTAGTGAGTCAGAGAGAAAGCTGCTACTTAGGAATGAGACCTCAGAGTCTCCATCAGTCCCTACAACTTCAAAAGAAACAGTAAAAAACGTTCCATCACCATCAACCCCCAGGACATCACCAAGTCTAGAATTTGCAACAATCAATTTGCCTGCATTTCCGTTCTCTAAAGCCGTAAAAAATGAGGTTTCACCTTCAGGACCCAGAAAAAAAGATTCTTCAATACTTAGATAATTCAAGAAAGTTTCATCATATTCAATATCTAATCCATAAGCATAAAGATCAATTGAGTCCTTAACATTCACAGATAGAGATATGGTGTCACCAGTGGAAACAGTAGACACTCCATCAATAGAAATAACCGGACCACCTCCATCGTAATTACTATTCACACTTCCTGGAGTTCCTAGAGCTGCTATTCCAGTTCTACCAGTTGCCCCATTGCCAGACTCAGCAGTCATAAAGTTTTCAGCGACGTCACCTCCAATAGGATCAATGCGCTCCATAGAAGACTTGGAAGTAGAATCACCAGCATACCAAGCCCCTCCAGATGCATTTACACTATCAATCACAAAACCAGCATCATCTTTCAAGACTAGACTATCTCCACTATTTGCGAGCGAAAGGCCAATCAGGGCATCAGATAAAACACTTGTAGACTCTTCACTATCCTCTATTAGAAAATAACCACGCGCTGGAATCTCGCCATTTTCAATCACATAGTTAGAAGCTCCATCATCTTCTAGAGTCCACCCAGTCAAATCAATAGGCGCTCCTCCAGGGTTATATAGCTCAATCCATTCATCTCCAGAGCTGTCAGAAGTCCCAGCCCAGGCAACTTCATTAATGACAACATCGCCAGGATCGGAAGCAAAGCTAACCCCTGCAAACATGCTAAATCCAAGTATGCCAACCATCAAAGCCGACAAAATTTTAAATTTTTTCATAACAAACACATTAAAAATATTATATTTAAACCCCTTTCCGGAAAGAGTGAGCAAAAACTAGCAACCAATTGTTAAATTTATATTAAATCCTCCTATAGACACTTGACTAAATAGGCATAAGTACGTAAAATCACAGACTAATTAATGTGACTATGCAAAACGGAAATCGTACAGGTGGACTTGATTGGCGAGAAGAAGAAGCATTTGCTGCATCTCTTTTAGCTAGAACAGAAACGAGGCTTAGCAAAACGCATAATCCAGGTGATGGATTGCCCATGCTTGATGAAACAGGATTTTTTGAAAGTAAGGATGGGACGGTTTATACCGGAGCTCACGCACTTCCACAGATGCTTGCACAAAAGTCAGGAATTGTTATGAGCAGATCTCCAATTGCACGAGGACTATCAGAGGAAGCTCAGAAAAGAGGAATTTATGGACATGGAATGCAAGGAGATAGAAAAGGAGGGTCAACTCAGATAACAACTATTTACCCAGCACAGGATTGTTTTGAGACAATTTGGCATTTGATGAAAGTTCATGCAGAAATAGTCGCTCACGAAAGAAATGGAGTTGGTGTCAGAATTTGGCAGGTCATGCGAGAAAATAATTTTGAACCAAGAAAAGAAGCAGTAGATAAGATAGTTGGTATAATAAGAGCAAAGACAAAATATCTTCCAGAGCTAGTAATAACTCCAGAAGAAGAGATGGAACTGAATGAAATGGTTCCTCAGATGGAGGCAGGGAGCGATGGGTATGGTGACGACTACAATGGAGAAAGAAGATGTACTTTGGATGCATACATTGAAAAAAACGAAATAACAAAAGAAGAAATCACAATATCAACCCTTAGAAGAGAGGTTAGATATCACGCTCTAGATTATGTACTTGGAATTGACCGTAATGGAAGAATTAATAGAGAAATGTATAGACCTCAAGAACTCACGGATTTACTTGAACTTCTAAAAAAAGAGATTTTATCTGAAGAAGGACACTACGTTGATACTGAGACAGAAGTTTTATGGGGAGCACACAGATACTGGCTGAAGCGCTTTGGCATAAAGCATGGTGTTTTCAATACAGTAATAGAAAGAGCATTTGGAGAATCACCAAATACCAGACATATAAAGTCTCCAAATGGTCGCCACGAAAAATGCTTCTTAGAAGAAGATGTCGTGAACGCACTCACGATCTGGGCCCAAAAGCATCGTAAAAAAGACATAGGGAGATCACATTTAAGGCGATGGCGCTCGAATGGATTGCTAAAAATCAATCCTCGTACTAAAGTTTAGTCACATAATCTTAATCAAAACAACATGAAGAAACTCGCAATTCTTTTTATTCCAATCTTTTTATTTGGATGTACTGCCACAACAAGCATTGAAGATACGGCAGTGGAGGTAGAAGAAGTTTTAGCTATGATTGATTCTGTAGAAGTAGTGTTTGTGGAAAAAGCTCCTCTACTCATGGAAGCGATAGTGAAAGGTAATTACAAGAACGATTGTGAAAGTCATCACAAAACAAAGGCAACTCATTTATTTCAAGAAAAGACCTTCGAAATAAAAATGACCACACAGATGACTCAACCAGAAGAGGGAGAGACTTGCATTGAAGGTCTTGTGCCATTTGAAGAAGTGGTAGGACTTCCTTCAGGAGGTGTAGGGGCAGGAGAATACAAGTTAGTTGCAAATGGAGTAGAAAGCATGTTTACGATCGAATAAGTTGTAAGTAAATGAAACCAAAGATATGCCTCCTATTTGCAGGAGGAACAATTGGGATGATTCGCAATAAAAAGACTGGAGCACTCGAGCCAGCACAGAGCGCCTTTGACATTGTTCGAGAAATCCCTGAGATCCAAAAACATCTCAAGCTTGATTTTAAGATGGTAGTAAACATAGATAGTTCAAACATGAATCCAGCACATTGGACTGAAATAGCGAAGACGATCGAAAAGCTCTACGACAAATATGATGGCTTTGTAGTAGTACAGGGAACAGATACCATGGGATACACAGCAAGCGCCCTATCATTTGCACTGCAAAACCTAAGCAAACCAATCGTCTTCACTGGATCACTAATCCCACTAGAGGAGATTGGTTCAGACGGGCGCAACAATCTTGTATATGCCTGTTTAACAGCAACTCTTGATATTGCGGAAGTTTGTCTAGCGTTTTCAAACAAAATCCTTCGAGGAAACAGGGCAAAGAAAAATCACGAATCATTTGTGGCGGTTTTTCACTCGCCAAACTTCCCCGCACTTGGAGAACTTGGCCGACCAACTATACTAAACGAGTGGAGAAAAAAACGTCGCAAAAGAACGCTTAAATGTTCGCCGAATTTTGATCCAAAAATATCACTCATAAAATTATTCCCAGGATTCGATCCAGAAATCCTAGATAAAGTAATTGATAGAGGAGCACACGGAATTGTTCTCGAAGGATTTGGTCCAGGAAACGTTCCCTTTCTTGAAGATTCAATTATTCCACAAATTAAACGAGCAACTTCAGAAAATATCCCAGTTGTGATCGCAAGTCAGATGGAAAGAGGTGCCACAAACCTATCATCATACGAGGCAGGGTATTACGCCCAAAAAGCTGGGGCAATTTCCGCACAAAACATGACATCAGAGGCCACAGTTACAAAGCTCATGTGGACCCTTGCCAAAACAAGAAAAATCGCTGAAATTAAAAAAATCTTCGCAAAAGACCTAGCAGGAGAAGTTAGTTAAATTTCGACTAGTCAACTTCGGACACGACAGTTTTTTAGCATAAGAAAAACACGCAGCACCCCTCTTAAGACTTCGTAATCTTTTATTTTTGTCAAATTTGAGCACTGGAATAGTATGATCTCCTCTTAACAAAAAATATGCCTAGAAGTCATCAAAATTTGAACAATTTAATACAAAGCTTAAGTGGATTATTTCAAAAGCATCTATCCCGAGAAGAGCTCTCTGAAATAGAAATATTAGGAATCAAAACAGGAGCATTCCACATAATAGAGAAGCAGCTCGACCTAGAAATGACCCTATTCGAAATTACAGAGTTTTTGGAAAAAAGAGGCACACACACACAAGAAATAATAGAAGAATTAAAAAGTATATATAACAAGTAAAAGATTTCAATGAGAAAAATAGACCTATTCCTGACGGAAGTCAGCGAACTAATAGAAAAGGAATTTATTAAAAGAAAACAGAACTGGATACAGGAAAAAAGTTTTACAGTTTCTATCTACGATATTTTTGATCGAAATTATAAGATAGAAGAAGCCTACAAAGAACTTTTAAAACTTTTCAGAGACAGGAAATATGGAGAACTTATTCCAGATATTAAAAATATTTATAAAACGACAAAATAATCATGGGTACAGAAGGTAAAGAACATTTGGATACGCATGCAGATCTTAGTACCGAGATTGCAAGGTTAAAGGCATTCGTAGCTCCACTTGAAAAAGAGGTAAAAGTAACACCTATAATGAAGATGGTAGATACGGTAATGCTTTTGCCAGATGATCTTGAGGGGAAATCTCAAAAAGATATTAAAAGAATTGAAAGAGTAGTCGCAGATGCTCAAAGAGTTCTAAACAGAATGTCTCACAAGTACATTAATCAAACATTATCATCTCCTGATGAATCAAGGGTGTTCAAGATACTTGCTAGTGCAAACGAATTTGAAGCACATCTAAGATCACAACTTGGAAATACAATTGACCTTGATGGAGAGGAGGTAGTACTAACACCAAAGCTGCTTGATTGCCTTACTCAGTTCAAATTCTCTATAGGAACTCCTCCAATCACGCCTCATGGAATAAAGACAATCGAAAAAATAATGTTTGGAGGAACAGTGCAGGATATTTATGCCTTCAGAGATCTATTCAGTGATCACCAGCATGTCTTTGATCGTTTTGTTGAATCTGCCCACAGGTTAGTGGATCAGAGCACCAGGTATACGACAAAAAAAGATAAAGAAGAATACGAAGAGGCAGCCAGTGGATTTGAAGGGCTTGAAGGGCTTACAGGTTTTACGAAAACAGTTTTCAGTGGAAGACCAGAAACTGCTATTAGCATAATTCATAGCCATCTTCTGGATCGCCATGGACAAAACGGATCAAGGCCCATAAAGGTAGTTGAGGAAGGTCAAAAATTAAACAAAGCATTCATTAGAGAAATGAGAGACAACAAAAGATATTTTTATGTAGTTAAAGTTAAAGAGGTCGATTACAACGTATTCACAAATGAGGTATTAAAGGAGGAGTGGGAAAGTGTTATCGGAAGGTTAATAATGATTGATGACTCTGATTCAGCAAGAAGATCTGAGACAACTGCAGTTTATTCATTTGATGGGGACATAACATCGAACCTTTCAGTGTTTCACGTAAAAAATGCTGGAACACCTGCTAACACACAGATGAATTTACGACGCATGCTTGAAGATTTCGATCCTGAGGATTTGGAAGGACTAATCGGAGAAATTGATACAAGCATAGCGAGGCTTGAGGCAGAGGGGTACACAGAAATAAATGGTACAGAAGTCAGAGATTCAGAGTGGAAAGTCTCTGCGCATAAAGACTATATAACTCTTCAAAGTTTCAAACGATTCGTAGAATTCGTAAAGAAAATGAAGACAGAATCTCCGGAGGAATTGGACAAATACAAGAAGGAGCTAGCTGCAAAAGCAGCAGAGTTAAATAGGCAGTACTTTTTCAAGGCACTAGATCCAGAAAAATACACAGTCATCCCTGTACCGCAGGGAGGAGGAAGAATGGGGCTTTATCATACTGGAAGGTTCCATTTACGAAAGGTGCAAGGATCAGTAGGGGACCTTAGCGAACCCCAATTTGATGGCGAAGAAGGTAGTAGTCGAATAGCAATATGCAGAGCCAGGATTAGCAAAATGAAGAAGGCGCTTGGCATCGAGCCCGATACCACTCCAGAAGAAGCCTCTGCAAGAAGAAGAGCTTTGAAAAGCATAGAGAGCCCAAATCAGCCAATTAGAGGAGAGGTTAAAGGCACAAGCAGAATAGCCGCAGCAACAGAGCATGCGGTAAAAGAAACCGTATACTCAGCAGCAAAATTAGAAGAAAAAGTCGCTCAAAGATTAATCGATGGATTAGATACAATATTAGGTGCAAACGTTCCAGGACTGATCAAAAAACAAATTGCGAAAACCTTAAAAAAGTTAGGAGTAAAAGCTTTGGCAAAACAATTCGAAAGGGGACCATTTAAATTTGTGGCAAGAAAGATAGACCAAGCTGCAGGGGGAATAAGGAGGTCATTAGTGGCAGTAGACAAAATGGCTCAACTCCCAGCAGAGCTAACTAGACTTTTTCTAGAAGCAGAAGACTTCACCTTTGTTGAGGAGATTATACAGTCAATTGAAAAAGGCTCATTCAAGCCAAGTGTAATCGTTCCAGACATGAGCTGGACCTACACAGATGTTTTAGACAAA
>JABJOK010000129.1 GCA_018664365.1 Candidatus Peregrinibacteria bacterium
CAAAATGAAGATTCCAACACCCCAATAGAAATAGTTACTCAACAAGAAATTATTGATGTTTCAGAGGCAGATAGTAAAACCTACACTGAATACATAAAAACTGCTCAAGAGCATTTTAATAAAGGAGAGCTAAATAAAGCAATTGAAGACTATACCTCTGCAGTCCGATTAAATCCACGATCAAAGGAACCGCTCATTGCACTCGGGAACACCTACCTTTTAAACAATCAACCATCAGAATCAAAAGCAACCTTCAGGGCAGCTCAAGACTTAGATCCATATTCAATGGAAATACAAATAGGACTAGTTCGTTCATACATTAATTTGCGAGACATTGAGAAGGCAAAAGAAATGCTAGACAACCTTGAAGAAACAGATTCTGTAGTTCAATACTACAAAGGAATCGTTCTCATTCTTTTTAAAGACTTTGAAGGTGCAAAAGAAATCTTCACCTTTCTGGCAACTAATGAAGAGTTCACAATTCCAGATTGGATAAGAACCAACTCATTGAAATTTACTGACGCCTACGACACATTTACTTTTTATTCTGAGGGAGAAGATGTTCATTTAAAAACATTGCTCGCAAAAGCCCTGAGTGACGCAGAAGAATTCGAAGCTGCAATTCCCCTACTATACGACATAATCGCTGAAAAAAACGACTATCGCGATGCATGGCTAATACTAGGATATGCATATTTAAACACAAATAAAATATTAGATTCCATTGATGCATTTACCCAAGCGAAAGCCCTAAATGAAGACAAGCCTGAAACCCTATTTTTTCTTGGCCTAGCTCATTACGCAAACAACAACATAGAAAAAGCGATTTATTATTTAGAAGAAGCAGATCGAAAAGGCTATGAACCAAAAGACGAAATATCATTAAGACTGGGTGATCTCTATCTACTAAAAAAAGATTACGAGAAGTCTACGATCAAATACGAAGAGACTCTTTCAATGAATAAGAAGAGTATGGATGTCTACGTCCGTGCAATATGGCTAAATCTAAACAAGCTTAACAATCCAGCTAAAGCATTAAAGCTTGCAAACATTGCTTTAGAGCACAATCCAGAAGAACCAATGAGTTACAATCTTGTAGGTTGGTCAAAAACAGCATTAGGTGACTTCGAAGAAGCAAACAAATATCTTAAAGAGGCGCTAGCCATGAATCCTGATTTTGACGCAGCACATTTAAACTTTGGTTGGCTATATGAATTACAAGGAAAAACCGCACTAGCAAAAGAATATTACAAACGTGCTTACATGCTAGGACAAGGTGGATCAATTGGGAACCTTGCTGCACAAAGATACAATAGTCTTACCGAAGCAGAATTAAAAAATAAATATTTACAGGTGAACATTTCAGCACCATCAAATAATTAACCATATAAATATGACAACCATAACTGCAGTATTCGCGTTCATACTTGGAAGCGCTATAGGAAGCTTCATAAGCGTAGTTGTACATCGACTCAAAAAGAAAAAACAAAGCATAGTTTTTTCCAGGTCAATTTGTCCTGCATGCAAAAAGAAACTAAAATTTCATCATCTATTCCCAGTTTTTAGCTGGCTGTCCCTAAAAGGAAAATGCGCCTTCTGCGGAAAAAAGATTTCACCTCACTATCTAGCACTTGAAGTGGCAACTGGACTACTATTCGTTGCACTATTTCTGAACTTCAACTTCATTGAAGCTGCTGTTTCAACAGTTATACCAACAATAGTTAACTACACAATTAATTGGGAGACTTTTGCAATTTTCCTATTCTACGTAATTGAAAGTGCACTATTAATGACAATCTTCTTCTACGACCTTAAGTACAAAGAGATTCCTGACAGACTATCTATACCTGCAATAGCAATAGCAATTGCTGGAGGACTCGTATTCGAAACAGTCGCTCCCCTATCAATGTTAATTGGAGGAATAGCGCTTGGAGGATTCTTCTTAATCCAATTCGTACTTTCAAAAGGAAAATGGGTTGGCGGCGGAGATATAAGACTTGGTGCCCTAATGGGAATTTTCCTTGGATGGAAGTTCGGACTATTTGCTTTAATCGCTGCATATATCATAGGTTCACTAATAAGCATCGCGCTTCTTATTCAAAAGAAAGTCTCAAGAAAAACTGCAATTCCATTTGGACCATTCTTAGTAACTGGAGTCTATGTTGCAATTTTCTTCGGAGAAATTATTATAAATTGGTACACAAATTTACTCACATTCTAACCACTTAAAATGTATAAACTCGTACTTTTAAGACACGGCGAAAGCCTTTGGAACAAATCAAACAAATTTACAGGATGGACCGATGTTGATCTTTCAGAAAAAGGAATCAAGGAAGCAAAAAAAGCAGGGAAAACTTTGAAAAAAGAAGGATTCATCTTTGATGTTGCATACAACTCAGTTTTAAAAAGAGCAACAAAAACTCTATGGCTAGCACTTGAAGAGATGGACATGATGTGGTTAGAGATCGAAAACTCATGGAGACTAAATGAACGTCACTATGGAGGGCTACAAGGTTTAAACAAAGCTCAGACAGCAAAAAAGCATGGCGAAGACCAAGTTCACACCTGGAGAAGAAGCTGGGATACACCGCCACCAAAACTAACTAAATCTGACAAGAGATATCCAGGACATGAACTAAAATACAGAGATGTTCCAAAAGCAGAACTTCCTCAAGCAGAATCTCTCAAAGATACTGTAAAAAGAGTTATGCCATATTGGAAAAAAACAATTGCACCAGCAATCAAGAAGGGAAAAAGAGTTTTAATTTCAGCACATGGAAACAGTCTAAGGGCACTTGTTAAGTACCTGGATAACATACCAAACGACGTAATTCCTGGATTGAATATCCCCACTGGAATCCCACTAGTATACGAGCTAGATAAAAATCTAAAACCAATTCGTCACTACTATCTAGGTGACAAAAAAACTATCGCAGCAGCGGAAAAGGCTGTAAAAAATCAAGGTAAAGCAAAAAAATGAAAGCAGTAATCCTAGCAGGCGGTGGCGGAACACGTCTCCACCCCCTATCAACACCAGAAAGACCAAAACAGTTCTTAGATCTAGTTTCTGACGTAACAATGTTAGAAGAAACTATCGATAGGCTAGACTTTTTAACACCTGAAGATATTTATATTGCGATAAATAAACTTCATCTAGATTTAACAAAAGAACTTTGTCCTCAAATTCCAGAAAAAAATATAATAATCGAACCAGACCTAAGAGACACTGCTTCTTGTATTGGATTTGCTGCAGCAATTATTGAGAAGCGCCACCCAGGAGAAGTAATGGCAATTATTTATGCAGATCACCTCATAAACAACAAAGAGGAATTCCAGGAAAAATTACACGTTGCTAATGAATTAAGCGAAGAAGGATTCCTAAATATAGTTGAAGTGACTGCAACCGAACCAAATACAAATTACGGCTACGTTAAGCTAGGCAGCTTGTTCAAAAAAATAGATCAAACTGAGGTGTATGAGCTAGATTCATTCACCGAAAAGCCAGACAAGGAAAC
>JABJOK010000019.1 GCA_018664365.1 Candidatus Peregrinibacteria bacterium
AGCTGAAAACGGAAAAATGCAACCTTACGAACTGTTCAACAGAGGGTTTGCAGATTATCTAATGACTCAGGAAGGACTAGCAATGTACAACGTAGAAAAACAAAGACACATACCATTTTCAACAAATGACAAGGCGCTATGTCATGTAATAGCAATAGACTCTGCGCTTAAAAGCTCATTCCAGAAAACATTCGATAAGCTTATATCACTTGGAATAAACAAACAGCAAGCATTCAGATCTTGCCTAAAGGCGAAAAGGGGACTGGGGGACACCTCAAAAGCAGGTGCTTTTACAAAGGATTACATTTACTACAAAGGACATAAGCAAGTTGTAGACTACGTTAATGAAGGAGGGAACATCACCGATCTATACATTGGAAAACTAAACATCGAAGACCTCAAAAAGCTTGAAAAAATAAAAGGTCTAGCAAAACCAAGGGTTCTTCCAAAATGGCTAAAATAGGAACATGGCATCCCCAAAACTGTAAAATCTATACTCTTCACTCTTGGCAAGATCATATAGATCAAGGATTTTATCTATCGGAGCATCAACTCCCTTACTATCGAGAAAAGAAGAGACGAGCATTATAAGAGTGCTCTTTGGTAAATGAAAATTAGTGACAAGGGCATCAACAATTTTCCAATCATATCCAGGATAAATAAAGATATCAGTCGAGCCACTACAGGGCTTAAATGAACTGTCAAAAACAGACTCCAAGACCCGCACAGAGGTAGTTCCTACTGATACAATCCTAGATCCATTTGCAACAGCTTCATTCAAAACGGAACAATTATCTTCATCAATGACAAAAAATTCCTCATGCATAACATGGTCTCGTATATCGTCAGACTTAACAGGCGTAAAAGTTCCACGTCCAACATGCAAAACAACCTCACAGATCTTAACTCCCATTGATTTAATCTCATCAAGCAGACGAGGAGTGAAATGCAAACCCGCCGTAGGGGCAGCAACGCTACCTTCTTCATCAGCATAAACAGTCTGATACAGCTCAGGATCAACATCAGGATTATCAATATAGGGAGGTAAAGGAGTTGCTCCTAAAGACATATAGTCCCCCTCAAATTTAAAAGTACGAGTTCCTTCATCATTCACATCCAATACTTCGCAAGTTACATCACTTCCCAAATCAAATTTAGCCCCAGGTGAAAAAATCTTTCCAGGACGAACCATGGCTTCAACAATTCCATCATTAGAACTTGAGAGAACAAAAATCTCAGCCTCCTTACCCATGTGCTCAAAAATGATTCGAGCAGGAATAACCTTCGAGCGATTAACAACTAAAACATCCCCCCTCTTAAAATACTTACAAATATTACGAAATTTCTCGTGAGAAACAGCATCCGTAGAGCTATCAAAAACCAAAAGCTTCGAAGAATCCCGAGGAGAAACCGGCTCTTGAGCAATAAATCGCTCAGGCAAATCGTAATCAAATAAATCAGTTCGCATCTTTTACCAGCTAGTACTTGTATCTTCAGATTTTTCAACAGATGTATCAGAACGCTTCATGACAATCAAAGTCATGTCATCATCCTGCTTATGCCCCTTCATAAAATTACTGGCATCTTTCGCAATATGATAATTAATTCCATCTGCAGAATACTCTGGGGCGTATTCTACAATGGCCTTTTTCAAAGATTCAAGTCCAAATAATTCACCATCCTTATTTCTAGCCTCAGTAATTCCATCAGTAAAGAGAATCACCACGTCTCCCTCCTCTAATTCCAATTGCTTCTCCTTAATTATCTTTGAATTATCGGGAACCATACCCAAGGCAACACCACCACTCAAAACAGCATCAACCTGCCCTGTAGCGGCCCTGTAAACCAGAATATGTTCATGGCCAGCTCCCACGAAAGTCATCTTTTTATTAAGATTATCCCAAGAAAGCAAAACCATTGTCATAAACATGGCCTTTTTTATGTGCTGTTTAATATACTTATTAACCTGAACCATAACGTCATAGGCGGTATCATGCAGATCACTAAAAACACTCATTAAAGAATTAACCATCGTCATTATAAGACCAGCAGAAACACCATGGCCCGTAACATCACCAATATAAATATATGTCTTCCCCTTCTTAGTGAAAATATTAAAACTGTCACCACCAACCTCAGTAGCAGGACGATTCTTAGCAGAGATCTGCAATCCATCAACATCTGAACTAGACAATGGGAGAATATCCCTTTGTAGCTGAGATGCAATTG
>JABJOK010000021.1 GCA_018664365.1 Candidatus Peregrinibacteria bacterium
AGAATCGAACTCCGGTTGCTAGGATGAAAACCTAGTGTCCTAACCACTAGACGATGGGACCATATTGTCAATTGCGAGAGCTAGTATACCGAATTGTCTTCAATTGTCACGTAATTTTTTTCTTCTGGTGTTTCCATTTCTGTGATTGCGTATTCTTCTTGTATTTCTACGAAAGCAGTAGCTTCAGTTATTTTATTTGTTAGGCTAGAATTTTTGCTTTTTAGTTCTTCATTTTTTAGTTTTGCCTGTTCAAGAGAGTATCCTTTTTGTGCATTGTTGGTTGTTGTTGCGAAAAAAGTTATCAAAAGAACGAAAATCATCATCGTAAGTGTTGTGATTAACGCCTTTATTGTTTTTTTAGTTTTTGTAGCAAGTGTTTGCTTAAAACGGGTGCGACGATGCTTCCTTGTATAGTCGATATTTTTCATTAAGCAGGGGATTCAACAACTTCTATTTGTACATATATCACACCTGAGCCTAGCCAGGCAATTTCTTCGAATGCACTAGAAGATAGGTCGATAACGCGTCCATAGCCGTATGGGCCGCGATCGTTTATCTTTACGTTAACGGATTTTCCGTTTGCAAGATTTGTTGCTTTTACCATAGTTCCAAATGGTAGCGTTTTGTGTGCTGCTGTGTGTAGGTTCATATCAAATGTCTCTCCTGATGCAGTTCCATTTCCTTGTACCGCGGCCCCATAAAAGGTCGCTTTTCCAAATTCTTCAATTTCTCCTCTCCTTAGAAATCTATATATGATTTCTGCAAGGTATCCTCTTGTTAATTCTTGTTCTGGCAAGATTCCATTGGATGCACTTACGTTTATCAGAGTGTGTTCTTTGGCATATGCAACGTATTCTGAGTACCAAAATCCAACGCCAGCATCTGCAAAAGTGTTTTCATCTGTTATTTCTGGGAAATCTGAAATTTCTGCTGCTTGTTGAATTATTTTTAGGGCTTCAACTAATTTTACTGTTTGATCAGGCTTGTAGCTGCCGTCTTCATATCCATTAATAATTCCTCTGTCTTTTGCCTCTTCTAGATAGGGTGTGTACCAAGCTGATAGGGGAGTATCTGTGAATGGTCTGTCTTCTCCTTCTTCAATCGATCCATCTGGTTCTTCTATTTCTCCTTCTTCAAAAAGTTCTGTAGCTAGTGTGATTATTTTTAGGGCTTCAGCTCTATTTATATCCTCACTTGAGCGAAAAGTGTTGTCGTCATATCCATCAATAATACCTTGTTCTTTAAGGTATGTGATTGCAACGTAGTACTTGTCTCCTTCTTCTACGTCTACAAAACCATCTGCGGCCATTGGCAGAGTGTTTGTGGTGAATAGAAGTGAGGTGAGTAACAAGCAGCTTAAAGAAATTCTTAGTTTGCTACTCATGATTTTAATTTAAGAATAATGTATCTTCGGTCTCCATCTCCTTCTGAGACGGTTTCGATATCGTCGTACCCAGCACTCATGCATAGCATGTGTATTTTTCTTCTGAAAAATGGTGACATTGGAGGAAGTGTTTGAGGCCTTCCATTCTTTCTTACTCCTTCAATTTTCCTTTCTGCTAGGGCAAGAATGTTTTCTTCCTGTCTTTTTCTGTATCCATCAACATCAAGTAGAATGTTGAAGTTTTCGCTTTCTGCTTTTTTCCAGACAAGCGTTTTAAGAAGGTGCTGTAGTGCTTGGATATTTTCTCCATGATATCCAATTAGCATGCTTGGATCGTCACTTTCAATATTTATGTCGTAGACGTCTTTCTCGTCTTCTTCAACTGATATTTTTGTATAGTCTGTTTCAAGTTTTATTAGTACCTGTTCGAGTATTTCCTTAAGTGTTTCTTCGAGATTCATATATATAATGATTTAAGAATTAGATTTAATTACCTTAACAGTTGGCTCATTCTTATCTTTGCCTCCACCTTTGTTAACGAATAGTTGTTGAACTATTCCGTATAGTGTTGATGTCCCCCAGTAGAATCCTACTCCTGCTGGAAGTGAAGCTGTGAACACTGCGATCATTACAGGCATGATGTATGTCATCATGTTGGTAGCTGTTTGCATTTCTGATGACTTCTCTTTTTTCCCTTCATTCTTTTTTGAGTTTTTCATCATTGATAGCTTCATCTGTGTGAATTGAAGTCCTCCAATGATTATAGGTAAAACGTATAGATTCTTCTTTGTCAGGTCTAATATTCCAAAGAAATTAGTGTTGATGTCTTGTAATGTAAAATCTCCGTAACTTGTATATAGAAGGTATACGTTGTCAGGGTTTAGTCCTCTTTGTACTGCGTAAAATAGTGCAATAAGGAAAGGTATTTGCAAAAGTAATGGTAAGCAGCTTCCCATAGGGGACGCCTTAGATTCTTTCCATAGAGACATTGTTTCCTGTGCAATTTTTTGCTGGTCTCCTTTATATTTTTGCTTAATCTTATCAAGCCTTGGTTGAATTTCCTGCATTCTCTTTTGTGCCTTCATTGCCTTCTGTGAAGGTACAAGCAAGATAGTTCTTATTATTATTGTTAATAGAATGATTGCTAGCCATAGATGATGACCTGGTATGACTGTAGTTAACCAAATTAGTGCGTTGTATATTGGTTTGTAAAAAATCCCATTCCATACTTGTTTGATAATTCCTTCTTTTACTACTCTAAATTCGTTTGTACTTATTGTTTTTTCCTCTTCTCCTATTGTTGTAGTGAATTCGATCTTGAAACGACCTAGGTCAGAAAATAGCGCAAAATTCCAGTTCTCATAGGCTATAAGAGTGTCTTCTCCTGGTTTTAGTGTTAGATCCTCCGCCTGTGCACAATCTAATTCTGGGGAAACTTCTTTTTGTATCCACTCGTTGTTTTCGTATCTAAATACGTTAAATGGTTCGTTTGGACATTCGTTTTTTAATGTAATCGTCTCAGCCGTGTTGTTTTTTAACTCTACCGTTACTAGGCTAGTTCTTGCATATTCAGTATCAGTAGTTGAAAAAAGAAGGTTTCCGCTTTCTGTAAGCAGTTCTTCTTCATTGTTCATGCAGCTTTGCATGAAGTAGTTGATTGCCAAAAAGACAACCATAAATAACAGTACGTTTTTTAGAATTCTATTGAATTTATCCATGATTTTCTATTATTCCGCCTAGATCCTCCTTAATTTCTTCGAATTCGGACTTGAGTATTTGCTTTTTTGGAATGAGGACTATATCTAAGCTCTTATTATGAGTTAGTTCTTTCTCAATTAACCTTATCGCTTCGTATATTTGCCTTCTGATTCGATTCCTTTCTACAGCCTTTTTTGACAGTTTTGCACTTGCAACTATGGCATATCTGCTAATTTCTTTGTTGTTTCCAATATACCTTATTATAAACAACTTTGAAGTGGAAGATTCTCCTTTCTTCAATACGAATTCAATTTGTCCGCGTCCAATGCGCTTTTCTTTTGGAAGCATGGAAAAAATATAGAGCAGATCTGCTTATTTTGAATGTACACTAACTGTCAGAGATTGCCTCTTTTTTGAGCGACGACTAGATAGCACGCTTGTGTTTCTGCTGCGAAATCCGTGCTTTCTTAATCTCTTTCTTTTTTTAAGTTTACCTAACATTTGTTGATCCAGTTATTTTTGCCACGTGATTCTATAGGGAAGGCTTGATAAAGTCAATTGTTACTTGCAACAATGTGCAATATTCTTGTATATTTCATAGCGAATTAATCAAAACGTTATGGCACTGAAAGCTAAATACGAATTTTTATTCGTTGGTAAGGATGATAATAGCTTCTTGGAAAATTATGCTTACGATCTTTTTCAGGAATTTGGAGACAAGAGTGGGCAAATATTTATTAATTTGGAAGTTCAAAATAACCCTGTTGATGCAGAAGAAATCGGTCAGGCTATTTTTGAGACTATGCAAAAGGTTTTCTTTGAGGATATAGGACGTGATCCTTATGAAAGGTTTGAAGGTGCTCTTAAGTCAGTAAATGGAATATTGGGAGAGTTTAAATCTCAAAAGGCATCAGGTTATATAGGTAATCTAAATGTTCTTATTACAGCAATAATAGGGGACACTCTCTATTTAGCCCAAACTGGTGATGCAGAGATGTATTTGGGAAGAAAAAGATTTATAAGTGTTATAAGTGAGGGGCTTTCTGATGATGCCTCTGAGGACGGAGATGTTTTTACAAATATTGCTAGCGGAAGTATTGAACCAGGTGACTTTGTATTAATTAGTTCAGCAAGATTGCTTAGATATATCAGTAAGACTGATTTGGCTAAGGCTTTGGCCGGAAAGGATGTTGTGGCTGATTTGGATGA
>JABJOK010000079.1 GCA_018664365.1 Candidatus Peregrinibacteria bacterium
CTTTTATAAACGTTATACTCATTTTCAAAAGCAAGCTTCCTCTGCCAACTACAAAGCCGACAATAAACAGGCTCACTAATACTGTGTTCAGCTGCTGCTGCCGTACCTTTTGATGAATCAAAATCCTTATTACACTGTTTACAAGTTTTCATGATAATTAGATTAAATCAGACACAATCGTATAACAAAACCCCAAAACGTCCATTTTCTTAAGACAAAAAACGCCTGCCTCCACAGCAAGCCACAAACTACCATTTTTCACTCTACTCCTGAGTAGAATTAAAAAGCATCTGGTATTGAATATTCTTAGCTTTTGCCAATTCGGAAGACTCAGCCTTAAGAACCTTTACCTTATCATCACTATCTCTATAAAAATTCAAATATGTATCACCGAAAAGATAACTAAACTCCAAAGGATACTCTCCATTCTGAACAAACTTTGTCTCGCGTTTTTCTGCAGCATCACGACCAGCAAGATCCTTTGAATAATCAGAACTATCAAAAATTACAGCATCAGCAGCCTTCCCCTTCTTGATTCGACTAGTAATAAACTGCTTCTCAATATCCTTTCCAAAAAAATTCACAACCGCCTCAAAAGAACCAATACACCAGATAAAATCATCAATTTTATACGGAATGTTGAGATAATAATCTGTTAGCTTATCGTCCTCATGAACCTCAACCTCATCTGGTAACTTATTAAGCATATCAAGCTCAAGAAGTTTTTCAGAAATCCGCTTAATCTTACGACCCTTTGTAGATAATTTCTTAGAAATATCAGCTAAAGGAACAGGATAATAAGCAGACATGCGTCCACTTTTAACCGAAATCAGAATTCCCTTATCAACTAAAGAATTCAAAATCTTATAAATACCCGCAGAACTATACTTCCCCATCTTCTGCAAAAATCCGGCATCAACACCAGGTTTCTTTAATACTTCAAAATAAACCTTTGCCTCCCCCTCTGAAAAACCAAGCTCAATCAATGATCTCTGAATGTAATAATTAATATTCATAGGAAATATTACAGAGCGAAACTTTACACTATTTAGCCCCTCCTGTCAACGTAGCCCCATGATATATCACTCAGCCTTACCTTCTCTACACATAAGGATATCCACTTGGCAGAATTCCAGCAGCAATAGTTCCTCTTGAGCCATAAAACGCAATAGCAGTCCTATCAAATAATTTTCTATAACGTCCAGGAATAGAAGCTCTAATAGCCATGAATTTTATCAAAGTTTTCCCCTTCAACTGCTGCTTCTTATGAAGAGCACTCCACAACCATTCATCAAACTTTCCTAAATTTTTGGCAACATATCTAACAAATCGTTCTGAATACGATGCGCTTTCAAAAATTCGTGAACAAATAGTTATGTCATAATCAAACCTACTAAAAAACCCAAACAATTCTTCATCAGTAAAATTTAAATTAGGATTTTTCAAAATCACATTCATTAGCTCCAACTGCTGAGCCTGATCTAATCCATAAAATTTTTCATACTGCTCCATTACCCACTTTTTATCTTCTGTAGTCCTCAAAGCCTCCTTCAACTCTGAAAAATCTAACTCCATATCATCAGGTTCCCCCTCTCCTACGCCACCAACATCCAAAGCCCCGCGTGAGGCCCTTCCAGATACACCACCTCTAACTGTAGAACCTTCAGTCAATCTTGTTACCATATATTTTTCCTTCTTCCTTAATTCATCAATCTTTTTCTTTACTAGTTCATTCGCTTCAGAAAAATCATTTACCTTAATATAATTTGGAACCCTATAAACCAGAAGATGAACACCATCTATCCCCTTTTCCTTATCCTCAACATTCATTAACAAATAATAACTCCCATCCTTCCCTTTCGAATATTCTGCAGAAAGATCATAACGAGGAGTAACGTACATATTAATCCGACTTATAGGCATGTAAGGAGACTCAGGCTCCTGATAAAAACCTGGATCTATATCCGGAAGGCTAACGCCCTGAGAAGGAAACACTGGCATAGGCATAGCTCCCCATGGCTTATTTCCTGGTTCGACAATCGGAAGCTCCAAAGGCAAATTCGCATCAGCGCTAATCCAAAGTTTCTCCAAAAAATGTTCAACATTTAAATTACTCTCCGGATATACCCAGTTGAATATTGTCTGATGATCAACATCATAAATTTCCCCAGCACGTACAATAGCCGCCAAAACGTCATTTCTATCTTCAATGTTTTCAGGAGTATCAGGTAAAGAAGGATTCCACAATTTGCGAAGTCCTCTTAAATTCCTTTTAACTACATCCTTCTGCTTATCAACTTCAGTCAATCTTTTATCATCTTCTTTTGCAGTTCTAACTGCTTTTGTAACTCCCTCCGGAAGTCGGGTTCTACCCATTTCATCAGGATTTGCCATTTTTGTTTTTA
>JABJOK010000054.1 GCA_018664365.1 Candidatus Peregrinibacteria bacterium
AAATTGCACGTCAATATATGAAGGAGCCTTTAAGAGTGGAGATCGCTAGTCCTGGAACAACTGCAGACAAGATCGATCAAGAAGTTTTCATAGTTCCGAAGGAGGACAAAATGAGTTTGCTTAAGAGACTTTTAGGCGAGTATGAAGGGGCTGTATTGGTCTTTAGTCGTACTAAGTATGGTGCTAAAAATATAGCTAAAAAGATACGTCAGATGGGGTATTCCGCTGATGAGATCCATTCAAATAGATCACAGAATCAACGGCAGAATGCGTTGAAGAATTTTACTACAGGGAAATGTCGTATTTTAGTTGCGACAGATATTGCTGCTCGTGGAATTGATGTGGATGATATTGAATTGGTTGTTAATTTTGATCTGCCTACCCAGATTGAGGATTATACTCATCGTATTGGTAGAACAGGGCGTGCGGGAAGATCTGGAAAGGCTATCTCGTTTGCTGTACCTGAGCAGAAAGGAGATATTGCACAGATCCAACAGTTGATTAAGCTTACTTTGCCGATTAAGGCACCTTGTGGGAAAAAACTTCAGGCTATTAAGCCATCTGCAACTGCTCCTAGACTGAATCAACAGAAGAATAGGGGGCAACGTAGAGGAGGAGGTTCAGGACGTTCTAATTCTGGAGGAGGAAGGCATCAGCCTAGACGTAGGAGATAGTTATTGTAGCGTGATCATTACTTCTACCTTGTCGCCGCTGCTGATTTGTTCTTTTTTGCGCACATCTGATTTTACAGGAAGGACATATGTCCCTTTTTTCTCAGGGAATATACTTGTTTTCCATGCTGTATTTCCAATTTTCGCTTCCACTGCGACTGCTCCAAATCCTCTTCGTGGCATTTCATTAAAAGCTTTGATTTGTTCGGAGATTTCTATGGAAATTGTCATAAAATGCCAAGCTGCCTTTCCTTTCCATCTCTCAACTGTTGATTTTAGTGTGAAGGTTGGTTCCATGGCTGGATTGTATCATGGAGGCTATGCAACTTTTTTTGCCTTTCTGTACCAATATGCAAAAAACAGTGCTGTGTATGAATATTGTATTATGAACTGAATCCATTCAGGCTTTGAGTACCATCCGAATAGCACATATAAAGGAAGGCCAATTAGACCTTCTTTGTGATAAAAGGGTGTTTTTGAGAGGTCGAAGGCTTTTTTGAAGATGAAGCTATCTTCTTTTAGGATTTCCATGCTTTTTAGTGCTGAAAGGCCTTCATGAACGCTATATCCCATTAAGAATCCTGCTTGAATTATTAGGTAAAAAAGAGTGATTAAGAAGATTGTTTTCAGCTTTATTTTTACTAAGGAGTGATGAATTAATACCACCAGAATGATTGAAACTATTGACCCTGCGATGATGGGAAGTACTTCATACTTTCCTGCGAATGCAAAGATTGCCAGTTCTGCTCCTTCTCTAGCAATCATAAATGTAGAGAGGAGTAAAATTCCTTTTTTTGATAGATTAATAGCAGCTTTATTTTCAATGTGCTTTTTGATCTCGCTTCCGTGGTTAATTATCCAAACGATGAAGGTGGTGATTAATATTACTGCAATAAGGCTTGCAAGGCTTTCCCATAGCTTTGCGGTTGTGTCGATTCCCCCAATTGATGAGGAGAGTATCATTAGGAAAAGTCCAAATATTACTGAAGCAATCAATCCTATTGATGTCCCATGCCATACACTTTTTTTAAGATTTCTATTATCTGTTTTGTCGAGAAATTTTAGAAGAATGGCTATAATTAAAAATGCTTCCAGGCTTTCTCTAAAGGACATTATTGAGGCTTGTATAAAAGTTTCCATAAAATAAATGAGTTAAAAGTTGAATACGCCGTGTTCGTAGGCGATTTTGAGTCCGATTAGAATAAGCAGTATCCCTCCAATTAATTCGGCTTTATTCTTTAAAGCTTTTTTACAAAGTTTTCCGAGATAAATTCCCCCTGCCGAAAATGTAAAGGCTACAATTCCTATTATTGTTGATGTAAATATAACAGATTTGTCTAGTAGTGCGTAGCTTAAGCCTATTCCAAGAGCATCGATGCTTGTTGCAATTGCCAATATAAATAAAGTTTTGTGAGTGAAAGAAAACTTAGTGCATTCTGTTTTTTTGAATGAATTGAAGATCATTTTCCCTCCAATAAATACGAGAAGTCCGAGTGCTATCCAATGATCGAAGGAGTCGATTATTTCACTAAAAACTATTCCGCTTTTCCAGCCTAATACAGTCATGAAGAATTGAAAGAACCCAAAATACAAGCCAATAGTGATGGAATCTTTCAGCTTTATTTTCTTCATAGATGAACCACCACTTATAGAAACAGTAAATGAATCCATGGCTAGGGCAATTGCTATTAGTACTGTATTTAGTAATTCCATGTTATAAAAGGGCCTGTGCATCGTTAAAAAATCGGCTTTTATCTTAAGCGAAGTTTGTTCAAAAAGATATATTGACAAATGCGAACACGGTGCTATAATTAAGTATTACAACTAACCATATTACTATGGCTGTCGGAGAAAACCCTGATGGAGCTTATAAATTGGACGTCAATCCAAGTTTTGCAAGTTTCCAAAATGTAGAGGTAACAAAGGTTGATGAAACTAAGCCTTGGAAACCTCCAGTTGAAGTTTCTGTAACTAAAGCTGATGGAAGTACTGAAATTATTGATGCAAGTACTCCATTTTTTACTTTTGAAGGTGCTGATGGAGGAAAATTAATTGTATCAGCTGCTACAGCTGGTCATATTGATGATCTTCATATTAAAGGAACAGATGCAGGTAGCAAATTTGCTCATGGTAGTCTTGAAGATCTATTTACGGATGTTCAAGATAAATTGCCGGCTGATGTAGCAACTACTCCTGGAGTTTCTGCATTTTCTATGGAAATGGGAAAGAATATGGGAAAAGAAGGAATCGCTTCTATGACTGAACTTCAAGAAGGAGGTATTATTTCTGCTGCAGATGTTGCATTAGCTGAATCAGTTCGTACACAGGTATATGAACTAAATAAATCTGGAGATGCAGCTGCAAAGGAGGCTTTTGTTGCTGATTTTACTTCTAAGAATCCTGGATCAAGAATTCAATTTCAACTTGTACGTGGAACTGTATTAGTTCCAATAGTTGATACTCCTAAGCGTACTACAACAAAGTTATTCTCAGTATTTGGTCCTGCAGGAGAAAATACTAAAGCTATGTGGACTGCTGCTCCTGGACGTTATATGCCTAAGCATCCAAATCCAACTCAGTTTAGTGCTGAAGAAATGGCTTCAGGTTCTTTTGAAGAATCTGCTAATGCTTGGTTTGATACAGTCATGCTTACTGGAAATGAGCCAGAAGTTTCAGAAACAGAGGTTGTTGCTGCTGATGTTGTGGATGAAGTAAAAAGTGATGCTGTAGAAAGTGTTACTCTTCAGGATCCAGTTAAATTATTCTCTCAACTACTAGGTAGTGCTGAATACCGTGATGGAGTTATTAGGTTGCGTACTGCAGGTGAAAGAGAGGCAATAAGTGCTGTAAAGGCTGGAGTTGAAACTGCTGCTAAAAAGCGTTTGAATGAGTTGAAAAGTGCTTCTGCGATGGCTGCTCTTGGTGAGACAGACATTAAAACTGCTCAAAGACGTGGTAAGGAGTGGGGAATGGCGCTTAAGGCCGTTTCTGAAGTTAGCCTAGATGTTGACGGAGAAGTAAAAACTGTTTCTGTTGGTGAGGCTTTGAATGTTTTGACTGCAGAAGGAATGAAAGAAAAGGCAGAGGAAATAGCAACTCTCGAGAGTTCTTTAGTTGATGCTGAGGTTCGAGTTAATGCTCTTTTAGACGGGATTGCTGCTGACTTGGAAGTTAGAAAAGATGATCCTGAATTCCAGGCTGCTCTTGCTGTTTGGGGAAATTCTCCTGATTCAAAGGGAGGTAGGGGTGTTGATGAAAAAGGATTCCATGCTGGTATCATTCATTACTTTGAGTATAGAGCAAGTAAAGAAAAGGCTGGTAGATATAAGAGAGAAGCTGATGGAGCTTTTGGTATCGATGGTTTTATTGAGCATTCTAAGGATTTAGAGGCTTATGTTCAGCCTGGTGCTGACTTAAAATCTATGCCTGAAGTGCAAAACTTTGCTCGATTGACTGATGAAAATGGGCGAGAAAGACTTCTTCTTTCAACTGATAGATTCACTATTTCTGCATTCAAATGGGAAGATCAAGATAGCTTAGGTATTATTACAGTTCTCCCAAATTCGAATCCTGACCCTAAGGGAAAAAATGCTAAAAGATTTGAAAAGATGCTTATGGCAGAAATTAAAAATACATCTAATGATAAGGGATATCTAAATCATTTAGGAGAGGAAAGACGTTTAGTTGATGCAGATGATCAATTTGCTGGATTACTGGACGCGTAAATTTAATTGTTATTAAAGAAGCATTTCCTGAAGAGGAGGTGCTTCTTTTTTTGTGTTATAATATGTAGTGATAATATGAATAAATTTTTATGTTAACTCCACGGACTCCAGAGGGAAATTATACAGCTCCAGATATGATCAGACTGAGTAGTTTAATCATGGATCCTTCTAGAGAGCGGTCTTATTATAAAGAACTTGGTGGGAGACCTCCTGTTCCAGCTGATAAAGCTTTGTGGGGAGCTGATTATCCTGAATACAACCCTTTGAAAAATTGTGATAAACCTCCTCGTCCTGGAAAAAGTGATCATTTGTATCCACAGACCCAAGCTGATCTTCTTGAAGAAGATCGACGTATTTGGACTGATGTGGGAGGAACATTTGATGAAACAGGAATGCCTTTAAGTCCTTTTAGAACAGGAATTGAAGGTAGAGGGGAGTGTCCAGGTATTGGGCCTGTTACGTGTGCTGATCCAGTTGTATTTCGTGTAAATCCAGAGTCGGGTAAATTGGAAATTCTTTTAATAGTCCGTGCTACGGATGGATTTTCAGCATTACCTGGAGGAAAGAGAGAACCGAAAGTTAATGAGAGTGGTAAAAGAGTTGGTTGGGAAACTGTGAATGAAACTTTAGTTAAAGAGCTTAGAGAGGAGACTGGTCTTTCAATTGATTCGGAAGAAGAGGATCGATGGGTTCAATTATATGAAGATGAATTTGTTATTGCGGGGGATTCTCGTGGTACTGATAATGCCTTGTTTGTTACTGCTCCAAAAGCAATCCTTCTTACTCCTGAGGAGGCTTCACAAGGTTTGCATCAAGAAGATGCTCAAGAGATAGAGCAGGTTAAATGGGTGGAAGTGAATCCTGATAATCTTTCTAGTCTTTTTTCTACACACCTTGATTATGTTCAAAGTGCGTTTGCGAGGTTACAGGAATTGAACGTGATAAACATAAGAGACGAGGTCAAAGATCCTGTGTTGGGAATTTTGGAAATGGAGGGGTAAGATATTTTTTAGTTTATTTTCATTTAGGTAGCTGGATGAAAATAGAGATGTGGTGATTGATTGATTTTGTGTTACCCTGTTTTAGATGAAAGATTCTTTTGCCTTAAATAGTGGAGATAGTGATGATCCTTTGCCTATATCTGAAAAAGTTGAGAAAAGGTTAACCCGGGAGGATATAAGGGGGATTTTTGTTGATAGCTGCAGAGAGGGGCAAAAAATAGGAATTGAGGTTGAGAAAATTGGTATTAGAGCTGATAAAATTTCAGCCCCAACTTATCGTGGTAAGCGTGGATATTTAGCTATTCTTGGTAAATTGTATCAGGAGCTGGGGTGGCAGATTATTAAGCAGGAAGGAAGGTTCATTATGAGTATGGATAGGTGCGGAGCGCGACTTGATTTAGAGTCGGATGGTAGAATTGAATTGGCAGGGACTCCGCATGAGTCGTTGCATGATTTGGTGAGAGAATTTCGTATTCATCAAAATGAGATTAAAGAGATTTCTGATTTATTTGGTATTACGTGGTTAGGAGTGGGATATCATCCTTTTAGTGCAAATAGGGAGTTAGAGGATGTTCCTGACCCAAGGAAGGAGATGCTTATTCAGTATTTAGAGAGTGTAAAGAAAAAAACTGGTAATGATTTTGGCCTGGCTTGGTTTAAAAAAACTGCCGGTATTCATGTTAATATGGATTATTCTTCTGAAAAAGATTTTGCTCGTAAGACAAAAATTTTAACGAAGATAGCACCAGTGATCAGTGCTATTTTTATGAACTCTCCTTTTTCAAAAAAGAAATTTTCTGATCATGTTGGATTTAGAACGCACGTTGTGAATAATACAGGGTTGCCTCAATTTGATTTTGATTCAGAATTGTATCATTCTGACTTTGGTTTTGATGCCTGGATAGATCATATTTTGTCACTGCCGCTTTTTCTTTTAAAAAAGGATGATAAATGGACCCTTGGTGAGGGAACTTTTGGTGAGTATGTTGAAAATGGATACAAGGGGAATTATGCGACTAAGAATGATTTTGATTTGCATATGAAATCGGTTTGGAAGGATTTGAAAGTAAAATCGGTGATTGAATTGAGATGTATTGATAGTTTGCCTCCGCATTTGGTCCCAAGTGTGCCAGCCCTGCTTAAGGGGCTTATGTATGATGAAGAGGCTTTATCTTACTTGGAAAAGCTCACGGATGCATGGACATATGATTAATTTTCAGAACTTAGGTTAGATGTTGCAAAGAGAGGGCTTCAGACAGATTTTAGAGGAGACAAGGTGTTAGATTTGGCAAAAACTTTTATTGATTTGGCTGAGGTTTCTTTGAAAAAAGATAGAATCTGTGATTACTTTGGTGAAGATGAAAGTATTTACCTTAGGCCTATCAAGGAGCTTGTCTTCGGCTTTGGTGGTTCTCCATCAGAATGGCTTTTGGAGCAATGGGCTGGGCGATGGAGAAAAAACTTCTATCCTGTGATTGAATGGTTGCAGTATTGATTCTTCTATACTGGCTCTCTAGGCTGGTCGCTGTTCGAACTATATTTCTAAATTTTTCCAATAAAGTATCCCACAAGGCTAACAGCAGTTGCTAGTACAACACCCCATAATATATCAACTGGGACTATTGCGAGTGGCCAATCTTTTATAACTGCATAGTTTGTGAGTTCATACGTCATGTATGTGAAGAAGCCAAACATTGCGCCATACAGAAGTGCGTGGTTGAGGGAATCTTTTTCAACAGCGGGCATTACGCAGAAAATCATTATTCCTACTAAGAACAGTGCATAGAAAATTAATGCTGCTGGCCAGTTTGGCGTGGATTTCATCATGAACCCTATTTGATTTTTGTAAAAGTTTTTTGCGATCACGCCTAACCAAAGTAGGTCTATAGCTAGAAAGGCAAAAAGCATTGCTCCGTAGGTATAAAGTATTTTTATTAATGTCATGGTTTGAGGTAATTTGGTATTATTTTCATGTTATAATAAAAACATGATGTGGGAAATGATAATATTGGTTTTGGCTTATGTTTTTACAGCTTTTTTAATTGGGTTTTTCAAGAAGGATAATAGTGTGATGGATGTTTTTTGGGGTAGTGGGTTTGTTTTAATAGCTTGGTATAGCTTTTTGAGAGCTGGTACTTACGAGTTGGAACAGATTGTAATTACGTCTTTGGTAACTATATGGGGGCTTCGTTTGACTTATCATATTTTAAAAAGGAAGTGGGGTAAGCCTGAGGATTTTCGTTATGCAAATTGGAGGAAAGCGTGGGGGAAATGGGTCCACTTAAGGGCGTTTTTTCAGATCTTTATTTTACAGGGTTTGATAATGTTAATTGTTGCTTCACCTATTATTTTAGTTAATGGATTTTATGAGGAAAAGAGTGTGATTTTTTTGGAGGTTGGACTACTGATCTGGCTTATTGGTTTTTTCTTTGAAGCTGTTGGTGATTATCAACTGAAGGAATTTATTAAAACTAAAAAAGATGGTGAGATAATGACGGCGGGTCTTTGGAAATACACAAGACATCCAAATTATTTTGGTGAAGCTACTCTGTGGTGGGGGATTTTTGTGATTACAGGGACTTGGGTTGCAATTATTAGTCCGATATTAATCACGTTTTTGTTGTTATTTGTAAGTGGTGTTCCAATGCTTGAAAAGAAGTATGCTGGGCAGAAAAATTGGCAAGAGTATAAACAAAAAACTTCAGTTTTTATTCCTTGGTTTCCAAGAAAGTAATGGCTCCCCAGACTGGGTGCTGTCCGAACGTTTTTTGTGTGATATTTACATTGTATATCCATGTAATTATATGATATATTGTATATACTTTAATATATTTTATGAATAGAATTGTAACTACATCTGAAGTTCAACAAAAAATTGGGCAAATTACAAAATCAATTGATGTTGAGACGTATATTGTAACCAGTCATGGTAAGGGGAAAATGATACTTCTTCCGTATTTTGACGGATGTGACAAAAATATGGCTGATTATATGGAGGACTACGAAATGATGAAAAACCAAGGAGTTCTTCAAAAAAGGTATAGTGAGTCTTCTGGGTCCGGAGAAAGTTCACTAATAATTTAGTTTATGGTAATTTTCGTTTTTACTAAAAAATCTGAAAAGTGTTTTTTGTCTTTGCCAGTGGTAGTTCAAGAGCGAATTTTAGTGAAGTTGAAAGCTTTAAAAAAGCATGATGATATTTTTTCTGTTCTTAAAAAATTACATCATCTTGAGCCTGCTACTCATCGTTTGAGAATTGGTGGTTATCGTTTGATTTTGGAGTTAAATGAACACAAGAAGGGCTTTATTAGGTTTTTGGTTTTAGATGTGGGAGATAGGAAGGATATATATAAATAATTTTCTGGCTCCCGCTGTTGGACAGTATGCGAACTGATTTGATGAGTGAGGTTATGAGGATGGGGCATATGAGTTGCAGGTTTTGAAACCTTCTTTATTGACTTAAAGCGTATTTTGGTTAAAATTGCTCTCCTGTAATCAAATAATTATGGCATCTATTCAAGCGCCAACATTAGAAACCAATCTTGAAGAGGGACATTCTTCTGATTGTAAACACCTTGATTTTAAGTATTATGGTGATTTATATGAGGATATTAAAGGAACTATTTCTCAAACAAGAGAGGCTTTGCTTGAATTTATGGATGATGATATTGATTCTGTAGATGCCCTGGATTCATCATTACAATATGCTCTACAGTGGAGCAATAATTATGAACAACTTGTTTATAAGGTTTCTGGTATTCAGAGTCTTGTTAGGTCAAGTAATCTATCTGAAGCCCAAAAACTGGCGATTTGGACGCCTATTGCTGAATGTTACCAAAGAGTCCAGACTGCGTTAAATGAGAGGATTATCCCTTTAGATGAGCGTGAGCTTTTGAAGTATGGTGATACAGTAGTTGTACCAGTGAGGATTTTTCCTTGTATGAGTCGGATTGGCGCTAACACAGCATTTTCACGATTCAAATATGCCCTAGAGAGACATACTGATTCTGGTAGAACATTCAGAGATTCTTTAACTGACTTATCTTTTAGAGATGATTATTTAAGGAATCTTTCTCCTGATGTTCAAAGAAAGCTTCCTAGGGAAGGGACTATTGATTTACCGTTGAAAATTGTTTCAGTCGAATATGGCATGTTAACTATAGTAGAAATAGATGAAGAGGCATTTATGAGAATGTAGATAGAGTAGTTGATGACAAAATCACTTAAATGGCTTTCTTAAGCTGCTTAAGCAAGTCTGGCTCCCGTTATTGGATGTATTGCGAACTGAATTGGTGGGAGAAGTTATGGAGATGGGGTTTTATCTTTCAACAAAACGTCCATTGTTTTAAATCTACCTTTGTATTAGGTTGTCTGGTCTCTTTTTTATTTGGGGAAGTATTGATTCTGTTCTCGTGTCAATTATTGGTTCTATTTCTACTCCTGGTTCTCTTTCTGTTTTTGTTTCAATCATTGGTTCCTTTTCTATTTCTGATTCTCTTTCTGTTTTTATGTCTATTATTGGTGTTTTTTCTGATTTTTCTAAATTGAGAGGGGTAAAAGGGGTTATTGGATTAGAGTCTTCGTTCTCTTTAAGAGATGTGAAATTGCATTTAAATATGTCTTCTTCTAGCTTATATTTGTCTTTCATTACGTCAAAAACCTCTGGACCAAAAATTGGACTGAGTATGTCTGCGAATAGGTAGTGGCAACCTTCAGTTCCTACCATGTATTCATCAACTGACGTTGTTGTAAATGATTCTTCAACTATATCTACTTCTTTGTATGCGGAGAAAAGTTGTTTAAATTTTTCTTCTCCGAAGTTTTCTTTCAAATCGTATAAAAAGCAAGCTCCTCCTCCATAGTTGCCCGCTGTAAGTTTTTCATCACCGTAAGTGTGTATAGTGGTTGTCTTGTATTGATATGTGGTGTCGCCGCATACCAATATGCTAGCAGTTCCTATTTGAGTTTCTGCATAGGATGCAATACCCTCTCCGAGATATGAATCTATTACTGCAAAGTTCCTTGCATAATAGTGTGTTATTTCATGAATGTGATTATTTAAAATTGATCCGTAGCCATTTGAAGCAAATGTTTCAGATGTGCATATACCACTGTTTACTGATTCCTGCATCTCTTGAAACTTTTCGTCGTCGATTATATTGTTAGAGTCTGCATAATTGGTTGATACCTCGCATAGAACGCCTCCTCCAAAGTAGTCTCCGAAACTGCATCCTGAAGCAGGGATATCAGATGTGTTTTTTGAATATGTGATTCGTGCTGGAAATTCAATTTTAGCGCCGAAAAGGTTTACAATATCTTTATAGCAGTTTTCTGCGTTTTTTCCTGCTACTGCTAGTGCATTTTCATATCCCTTTGGCATTGAAACAACGACATTTTTACCGTAGTAGTAGTCTTTATCTGGATTATCCTCTTCGTATGGACAGATAGAATCGCATTTTGCTTTTTTCTTTTCTTCCTTTTTTGTGGAATTAAGGTCTTCGCAAATTTCTCTGACTTCTGCACATGTCTCGTATAAGGTTATTTCTGCTTCATACTCCCATTGTTTAGATTTTTTGTTAAATGAGTAGTTTATCTTTTCGAGAACTAGGTTTGTATCACCCGTAGTTAAAAGTGGTCCCTGGTGTGATTGAAGATAGATGCTGAGTAGTTTACTGCTGTGGTAGTTATATTTTGAGTTTATGGCGTAAACAAGGTGTCCAATTAGGTCTGTAGAAGAAATCTTTGATGACAATGTGAAGGTGAAATCCTTGTATTTTATTGAGTCACATGGAGAGAGTACGTGAGTTCCTGGAGTTGTATATGTTTTACACTCATCGGAAGGTTCTGAATTGCTAGGAGACATTAGTGCTAGACCGCTTGATTTAGCGGTAAGAATGCCTAATACAATTATTATTCCTAAGGATAGGGTGTAATAAAGAACTGTTTTGTGTTTTTTATTTTGGTTTTTATTCATTACTTAATTATAGCATAAAAAGCCTCTTGCGTCTATCAATGGCTCCCCAGACTGGACGCTGTCCGAACGTGGTATACGTTATTATAGTGGAGCTCCATTGTGGAGGATGTTTTAACTGGGGATTACCTTATTTAGACTTGCTTCTTTCCTTCTTTTTTCAATTTGGGGTAGAGGTTTATTACCAAGCACAGTATTAAATATAAATACAAGATGTCTACCCCCACGTGGAAAATCAGTTGGGGGATTGCATCTGCCAATCCATATGTTTTATATCCGATAAAAAAACCATTGTCGCTGAAAAGATTGTTGATCCCTGGTAAGAACAAGGACATGAAATACGAGAATATTTTTGCTGTGATTGGTATTTCGCATGGACCTCCTACACACGCGAAATATGTTTTCGTTGTGTATATCGCGTTCATTAAAAGCACTCCAAATAGGAATGTTTTGAACTTTGTTAGTTTAAAGAATCTTTTCATTTTCATTGTTTTTTTTAAAGAAAAACTCAATTATTGAGTATACGAAGTTTTATTTCCTTCAATTACTGCAATATTCAACCAAATCAGCATTGTCAGAGCCAGTGTCACA
>JABJOK010000097.1 GCA_018664365.1 Candidatus Peregrinibacteria bacterium
AGCTTTTTCTAAATTTTCTTCTAATTTTTTCTTATTTTCTAGTGCATCATCAGAAATTTCTACATTTACCACCTCTTGTTCTCCGTTAATTACAACTATGACTCCTTCGTGATCAGCCTCTATGTGAGTTTTTTTAAGTTCCTTTTTAATTTGGCGTGCCTGTTTTTGCAATTTGTATAGGTCTTTTGCTTTATCTAGCATTATTATTTGTTTATGAAATATGGCGCAATTTTAACACATCTTTATAAGTAGCAAAAATCTATTGCGCAGTGGGGGAATATTGGCTAGACTACGGCAGCAAATTTGACCTAAGACAAGTATGGATACAATAAAATTAGAAGTACAAAAAAGGGATAAAACCGTTAGAGTAAAGGATCTGCGTGCGCAGAGCTTGATCCCGATTGAATATTACGGAAGAGGTGTTGAAAACCAATCTTTTCAAGCTGATTACCAAACTTTCAGACGTGTGTTTAGAAAGACTGGTGGAAATACATTGATCGATCTTGTGATTGATGGAAAAGATTCTGATATAAGTGTACTTGTTCACAATGTTGATTTTCATCCAGTAACTGATGATATCATTCATGTTGAATTTGCTAATGTAATAATGGGTGAAGCTATTACTACTAGTGTTCCTCTTGAATTCGTAGGTATTTCACCTGCTGTTAAGGAGCTTGGTGGTACTTTCGGTGCTCATCTAAATGAGGTAGAGGTAAAATGTCTTCCAAGAGATTTAATTCATTCTATTGAAGTTAGTATTGAAAGCTTAGTTGATTTTCATGCTTCTATTAGAGTTTCAGACTTAATAGTTCCAGATACTGTTGAAATCGTTACCAATCCTGAAGATTCTGTAGCTGCTGTTAGTGCACCTCGTGAAGAAGAGGAAGAAGTGGTTGCTGAAACTGTTGCTGGAGAAGAAGGTGAAGGAGCTGAGGCTGGAGAAGAAGGTGAAGGAGCTGAGGCTGGAGAGAAAAAAGAAGAGGGCTCTGAATAATTTCTCATTGAGTTTTATTTTAACGAGGTGTATTTTTTCTGTATGAAAAAGCTTGTTTTTATTGTTTTGTTAACTTTTGTTCTGTCGTCTTGCAGTCTTCCTTGGCAAAAGGGAGGAGATGTTGAGTCTATGACACTTTTGGTTCAGTCTGATTATTATTTTACTTTGACTCCTGACTATGGGGTTAGGCTTTTGGAGGTGAAATTTGATGGAGATGAGAAGGGGACTATTGGAGGGGATTATTTTGATAGGTTCGAAGATGTTTCGAATCTTGTGGTGAAGGAATTTGATCAGGGAAGAGGTGTTGTTGCTGCTAGTGATGATCAAAGAATATCATTTGAGATTCATCTATTAGGTAGGGATGACGTAGTGTTTTCTGATTTTCAGCCAGCAGAAATGATTGATTATGAAGAGGTTGAGTCTTTTTATGTTGATATTGCAGACCTTTTCGAGCGTGAGATCTATTAATGAAAAAAATTTGGATTTTGACGATATTTCCTTTAAAATGCACGTCGAACCAATTTTGTATATATAAAAATAAATATTTCGTAATTCTATAAATATGAATTATCCAGTACTTCTCGCTCTTGTTGCTGTACTTGGATTGGCTGTGGCAGCTGTTTTTGCCTCGCTGATCAAGAAAAAGCCAATGGGGGACGATAAGATGAAAGAAATTGCCGGTATGATTTCGGATGGGGCAATGGCTTTCTTAAATAGGGAATATCGAGTGCTATCTGTTTTCGTAGTTTTGCTTTCGATTGTTCTCTTTGTTTTCCTTGATAAAAAGGAGACAGTTGAGTTGAATGAAGGAATGTATACCGCTATTTCCTTTATTTATGGTGCGGTTAGTAGTGTACTCGCAGGTTACTTCGGAATGAAGATTGCTACTGCTGCTAATGTGCGTACTGCTAATGCGGCACGTACAAGTCTTGGAAAGGCTCTTGTTATTGCTTTTCGTTCTGGTGCAGTAATGGGGCTTGGTGTAGTTGGACTAGGTTTACTTGGTCTTTCTGTACTTTCTTATGTTTTCCTTGGAAGAATGGGGCTTGATACAGCTGTTGGAATTAATCTGATGACTGGTTTTGCTCTTGGAGCTTCATCTATTGCGCTTTTTGCTCGTGTAGGTGGAGGAATCTATACAAAAGCTGCTGACGTCGGTGCAGACCTAGTTGGTAAGGTAGAGGCTGGAATTCCAGAGGATGATCCTCGAAATCCTGCTGTAATCGCTGATAATGTTGGTGACAACGTTGGAGATGTTGCGGGAATGGGAGCAGATTTATTTGAGTCTTATGTAGGTAGTATTATTGCTGCTATGACTCTTGGATTTGTAGCATTCGGGCTAAATGGAGTTTATCTTCCATTAATGATTGCTGGAGCAGGTATTCTTGCTTCAATCCTTGGTACATTCTTAGTGCGTGTTGGAAAAAGTGGAAACATCCACGGTGCGCTTAAGAACGGTCTTTGGGGCGCTTCAGTTCTAGTTGTGATTACGGGTTATTTCCTTACTAAGCACTTCCTTGGTGCTGATTGGAGCGGAGCATTTATTGCTATGGTTTCTGGTCTAGTTGTAGGAATTATTATTGGTCTAATTACTGAGTACTATACTTCAGAGCATTTTGGACCTGTTAAAAAACTTGCTAAGTCATCTCAAACAGGTGCAGCAACTAATATTATCCAAGGTCTTGCTCTAGGTTATATGTCTACAGCACTTCCTGTTATCTTTATTTGTATCGCTATTTTCCTTGCTTATCATTTTGCAGGGCTTTATGGAATTGCTATTTCAGCTGTAGGAATGCTTTCTACACTTGGAATTTCTTTAGCTATCGATGCTTACGGGCCGGTTGCAGATAATGCAGGTGGTATTGCTGAGATGGCTGGTCTAGGAGCTGAAGTTCGAGAAAAAACTGATGCACTAGATTCTGCTGGAAATACAACAGCTGCTATTGGTAAAGGTTTTGCTATTGGTTCAGCTGCTTTAACAGCTTTGGCGTTATTCGCTTCTTACGCTGTTGCTGCAGGACTTGATACAATTAACATTACTAATCCAACAGTCGTTATTGGATTATTTATTGGTGCAATGCTTCCGTTCGTTTTCTCTGCTATGACAATGTCAGCGGTTGGACGTGCTGCGTTTGAAATGATTGAAGAGGTTAGAAGACAATTTAGAGAAATTGATGGTCTTATGGAAGGTACGGCTAAGGGAGATCCTAAGAAGTGTGTGGATATCTCTACAAAGGCTGCGATTCGTGAAATGATCGTTCCTGGAGTGATGGCTGTCATTGTTCCTCTTATAGTTGGATACTTCCTAGGGTCTATGGCTCTTGGAGGACTTCTAGCAGGAGCACTTGTTTCTGGAGTAATGCTTGCGATTTCAATGGCTAACTCTGGTGGTGCCTGGGATAATGCTAAAAAGTATATTGAGGCTGGAAATATGGAAGATAAAAAAGGATCTGATACTCACTCAGCTGCTGTAGTTGGTGATACTGTAGGTGATCCTTTCAAAGATACTTCTGGACCAAGTATTAATATTCTTATTAAGCTTATGACTGTTGTGTCACTTATTTTCGCAACTGTCTTTACAGCTAACGGGATTTTCGGTTAAACTCATGAGTGATGAAAAAAGACTTAATATCACAGTTTAAGAGAGCGGTTTCCATTGTGAAACTTGATG
>JABJOK010000033.1 GCA_018664365.1 Candidatus Peregrinibacteria bacterium
AAAAATTGATAACATCTATCTAACTGGAGAATTCTTAAATTTCCCCAATTTCTTTGACACAGCTCAGAATTTCTTTCCAAACCAAAGAATCCTTTTAGGAGATCCAAAAATGGGGCTAAAGATTGATGAGCAAAGATTTGTGCCACCGGATGGAAGGCAGGACAAGACACCATATTCAATATATTTTACAAATACAATTGGTGTTGCACTAAGAGCAATATCAGATACAGGAAGTGATCAAGGAATAAATCTTTTGCCAGATAAATTGAAAGAGGGCTTTGCAAGCAAAAGGAATGCGCTGTTAGTAGCAATTTTATCTATTCTTATGACAGTTCTGACGCTAGTCGCAGGAACGATATTTGCATTTCAATATCAGAGTCTAGTTTACGATAGACTACATCTTGAAACTCAAAAATCATCAGTGGAGAGGCTCCTGTATGGAACAAGGTATCAGCAGATTCGTGACGGGATCATTCAGTTTAACGAGGAGGTGGAATCTTTGACCAAGATAGATCAAACTCTTTTTTCAACACCAGATCTAGTATCAAAAATTAAAGAGCAAATTCCTAGTGGTGTAGAGATAACTTCAATTAAATTTATTGATAGTGAGTTAGAGGTAGGAATTACTGGCATAGCAAAGTCTAGGTCTGATCTACTTGTTACACAGGCCAACTTTGAAAAGGCAGAGTTTGTAGAGGAGGTTATTGCCCCAATATCAAATTTTGATGAGAGAGAAGAATTATCCTTCTTATTTGAAATAAAATTACAATTTACCGAATTAAAACAATATGGGTCGAGTTCAAGTGCCAAATAGTTTAAACAGAATAATGAAGACAAGCCTGGTCCTGATTTTCATTGGAGCCTTCACTACAGTATTTTTAGGAATATTAATGGGAGGACTAAACGATGAGGTAAAAGGATTAGAAGTGTTTATGGAAGAGGCTAAAACAACTCAACCAAATTTTGAAAAGAGTTTAGAGATTTATACTGATCAAACAGAAATAGTAATAAATTACCTCTTAGACTTAAGGCCTAGCCAAGAAGCTGAATACGTAGATTTTATTTCCAGAATAGAAGATATAGGACGAGATCTATCTCTAAATCTTGATATGGAATCAGTTCGTTTTGCAAAAGAAGAAGAGGATGGAACTTTGAACTACATGGTTACATTTCAGGGGGGAATGACAGACCTAGAGAATTTTCTTGAGAAACTTGAAGGACTTCCATACTATATTAAAGTGAAAGAAATCGATTACAGAAGCCCAAAGAATCTAACTCCTGATGAGTTAGAGAAATCGTCTAATATAAAAATTAAAATTGGTCTTTTTACAAAATAAAACATGGACATAAACAGATATAAAAGCTTTTTCCCCTTCATCATCTCAATAGTCTTATTCATTATTGCAGCGATTTTTGCATTAACAACTCTCCTGGGCCTAGATGATCCTGTAGAAAAATCAGAAAATTCGGTGGAAGTTAACCTTCCTGTAGTCAATTGGGCCAAGTATAGCAACTTGTCAAAAAAACTCGATAATGATAGCATAAACATCGTTAAATAACCTTAATCCCATTCCTATGGAGAACAAGAAGGGTTTTACCCTCATTGAGGTTCTGCTCGTGATTGTGATAATCGCGATCCTGGCTGGAATTGTCATTGTGGCAATCAACCCTGGAAGGCAGATCTCTCAAGCAAACAATACTCAACGTCATAGCGACGTAAAGACCATGCTAGACGCTGTGCATGAATTCGCTATTGATAACAGAGGAACATTCCCTACTGGAATTACTGCTGTAGCAACAGAGGTAGGTAGTGGTACAGGACTAATTGATATTTGTTCTGACCTAGTTCCTACTTACATCGCTGAGATGCCTTTTGATCCTACAGATGCAGATGCGGCTTTCACAGATTGTACTGCCTATGCATCAGGATACACAATTGTTCAGGATGCTACTTCAAATCGTATTACTGTAGCAGCTCCAACAGCTGAACTAACTGAGACTATCTCAGTTACTCGATAAAGAGCTGAAAGAACTAATATAGAATCTAAAGAGACCCCGCTGATAGCAGGGTCTCTTTTTTGTTTTATTCAATCAACTAGGCCTCAATATCTTCTTTCTGTGGCAAAAATAGTCTTTCAATTTGTTCTCTAGTAGGCCATCTGTCTGCCAAATTTTCTATAACTCTACCCATTTTAGGGGCATTAGCATCTGCTATAGCAAGATTACTTTCATGTGAATGAGCTCCAAATGCTGGATTAGTAATAAAAGTAACTCCTGAAACAGGTACCTTAGCTTTTGTAGCAGCTAAAATGCTTTGTATGCTACTCATACCAACTGCATCAGCTCCTAGTGCACGTAGTATTCGTTTATCCCATGGTCCTTCAAACTGAGGTCCAGGAAAATAATAATAGTTAGCTCTTGGAGCTCTGCCAGCTTGAGCAGATTCAACAGCACGCCTTGTCATTTCAAAAATAAAATTACCAAAACCATGAAGCCCCTGCTCAGCATCAGCACTAGACCAGTCAACAAATCCAGCAGCTCCTAAAGGAGTATTTCCACCAAGAGATATTGTGCCAATTTGATCAATGACTGCTACATCTCCTACATCAATTCTTTCTTTTTTTCTTCCTCTTAATGCAGATCCTAAAGCATCAGCAATAGCAGTGTCGATTAAGCTTCTAACAAGACCTCTGTCAGCATTAATTCTGCCATGTAGACCCCCAGCAGCATTAGTAACAATCATTCCATCAAGATTATTCTTAATAGCTTCAACAATAAGTAACATTGCCTTTTGAACATCCTGAGCACGTGGATCTTCATTGGCATGAACACGTCCTACAAGCAAGGCATCTCGACCATTGATTTCTCCAATCTGAAGAGATTTATTGTGCCCCTCAACAACGTGGTCAGCTCCCGGTACCCACAATTCAGGATATGGAATTTCACATGGAATTTCATCACGTCTCTTAAAAGGAACATCCTTCCACCCAGTACCTGGAACCATAGCTAAAAACTGTTGGTCTCCTAATTCACTTTGCATAACTTCTTGTGCGTGGCCCATCCTATCTTCAAATGAAGCATCAACAGGCATTTCATTACTTTCTGGCATAATAAAAAATTAAAGTACACGAATATACCAAAGCTTGTGCCACTAGGTCAAATCACTCTTTCTTATAGTTCCCTCAGGTAGTCAGCTGCCTCTTCTTTCTGTTCATCGTATTCACTATCAAAGTCAGCATTATCTATCTCAATAACAATATCGGGAGTAAGTCCTACCTTGTTAATATCTCGTCCATCAGGAGTGAACCATTTTGCAATTGTCATTCTCATACTTGAACCATCAGAGAAGCTTATGACTTCTTGCACAGTCCCTTTTCCAAACGATTGAGTTCCCATAATTACTCCTCTTTTGTGGTCCTGGATAGCTCCAGCTAATATCTCAGAAGCAGATGCACTACCTCCATTCACAAGTACCACTAAAGGAACATTAAGGACCTTAGGATTACCATTTGTGTTCATCACATCATCATCCTTACCACGTTGCTTAATTACTACAGCCTCAGTATCAGACGGAAGTAGGTAAGAAAGAAGTTCGACAGCAATATCTAAATATCCACCACCATTAAATCTTAAATCTACAATTATTCCTTCTGGCTCATCCAAAATCATTTCAGAAATCGCCTTACTAAATTCATCGTTAGTCTTGTCGTTGAACTGATTAACACTTAAGTACACAATTTCTCCATCCAGCTCTTCAATTGTGACACTTTCAATATCAATACTATCTCTAACAATAGATACATCAAAAGGTTCAGAAAGGCCTTCACGCAGAATAGTTAGAGTTACTGTAGTTCCCTTTTCTCCACGAATATTCATTATGGCATCAAACAGCGTCATATCATTGGCAAACTCTTCTTCAATCATATAAATAACGTCTCCAGGAAGAAGACCAGCTTTTTCAGCAGGGCTATTCCTTAGAGGAGAAACAACGACAAGATCATTGTTTTCAACAGTCAGCTCTGCTCCAATTCCCTCTAGAGTCCCCTCAAGACTTGCACTGAACTCCTCACTCTCTTCAGGAGTCATATAAACAGTGTAAGAGTCATCAAGAGACTCAACCATACCCTTTATGGCACCATAAACCATCTGTTCCTCGTCAACATGTTCCAGATCAACATATTTTTCTTCTAACTTACTCCAAACCTTCCAAAACATTCCAAGATCAATATCTTCACTCTCAATTTGCACACCATCTTCATGAGATAAATCTCCAGCATATTCATTTGAAAGAATGCCAAGAGCAGTCGCCTGCCAACCAAGAACAAAGGCAACAACCGCAACTATTAGTGAGATATGCCATTTATGAGATTTATGATAGTAGTGCATGAGGAAATTTAGTCAGAAAATTTTTGTATATGATAAATATTTAAAGCTTTTTTTGTCTTATCGTCAATTTCAATCATGACAGAGTTTAAAACCATCTGCCCAGAGGTTTCAGGTTCATGCTTCATAGGCATCTGGTTTAAAAAAGACTTAATAATAGAATCTTTCCTTACACCAATAATAGAATCAACAGCTCCAACCATTCCTGCATCACTCATAAGAGCTGTCCCATTTTCCAGAATATGACAGTCTGCAGTTGGAACATGAGTATGAGTTCCAATAAGAGCAGATATTCTTCCATCCAGATAATGTGCAAGTGCATATTTTTCTGAAGTAGCCTCGGCATGGAAGTCTACAAATATAGCGGCAAGTTTTTCTTTTTTAACTTCATCTAAAATCTCATCCATTTTTTTGAAAGGACAATCAAAATCCTTTCTCATAAAAACTCTTCCTATCAGATTAACTATAAGGATTTTGTTTCCTACACTATCTTCAATGATTCTATATCCATCTCCAGGAACTTCGTCGCTTGGATAGTTTGCAGGACGAATTACAGGAAAATGGGGATCATCTAAATGTTTGTATCCATCTTTATTTCCCCAAACATGATTACCATTTGTAAAGAAGTCCACTCCCGCCTCTCTCATTTCGGAAATAGCCTTAGTGGTAAAACCATTCCCGTGAGAAAGGTTTTCAGCATTTGTAATAACAATATCCGGCTTTTCTTCTTCACGCAGAATAGGCAAAACCTTTTTAACCATTTTACGGCCACCGCCGCCAAAAATATCGCCAATAAACAAAATTTTCATACTAAACTTTTTTAAGTGGAGCTACACTTAGCGCCAACTTTTTGACCCCAACTGTAGAATCTTCGAATGCAACAGTCGCTACTCCTCCCTGCACATCAATTACAATACCATTTCCAAAACTAGCATGCGAGACCTTGTCTCCAACGCCTACCTCTACCTCAATACCAACCTCTTTCTCGACTGGAACAGATCGATCACCAATTTCAGCAATAGATGAATGAATTCGAGGAGAATTTTGTCCAAAATTAGCTTCAACAAGTTCTTCAGGAATATCATTTAAAAACTGAGAAGGAGCATTGCTTCGTGCTTCTCCATAGAGCATCCTGCTCCTCGCATGTAATAGATAAAGCTTTTCTTTAGCACGCGTCATAGCAACATACATAAGCCTTCTTTCCTCTTCCAATTCAGATCTATCAAGTAGGCTTCTATTGTGTGGGAAAATACCCTCCTCCAATCCAGCAATAAATACAGTATCAAACTCAAGACCCTTAGCAGAATGAACAGTCATCAAGGTTACTGCATTATCAGTATCTTCAACCTGATCCAAGTCAGAAATCAAACTAACCTCCTCAAGAAAAATACTTAGAGAGACGCCTGCTTCAAGTTGATCATATTTATTTGCAACAGATATAAGCTCAGAAATATTTTCAATCCTAGCCTCTCCTTCAACACTCCCATCATCAATCATCTTTCTATATCCACTTTTTGAAACAACATGTTTAATCATTCCTGAAGCTCCAAATTCACTATTCAATTCTTGTAACTCTTTAATTAATTTTACAAAATTTTCAATAAGTTCAGCTTTTGCAGGAGAAAGGTCATCAATTTCACCAGCTAGCAGCATGGCATTCCATAGAGATAAATTGTGCCTTATAGAAAATTCGCTAACAGTTTCAAGCGTTTTTCCTCCAATCTTTCGAGTAGGAGTATTAACGATTCTCAGTAAGCTAACTGAGTCATTTGGATTTTGTAAAACCCTAAGATATGCCAAAATATCTTTTATCTCTTTTCTCTCATAAAACCGAATCCCACCAACGATTCTGTAGGGGATTCCATGTCTCATAAAGACTTCTTCAAATACACGTGACTGAGCATTGGTACGATAGAGGACAACAAAATTGTTATACATATGGTATTCATATGCTCCGAGCAGATCTCTTATCTCTGTTGCAACAAGCTGTGCCTCATGTCTTTCATTATCTGCCATCCAATGACGAATAATCTCTCCACCCTCCTTCTTCGTCCATAGATTCTTCTCTCTCCTCTGAACAT
>JABJOK010000017.1 GCA_018664365.1 Candidatus Peregrinibacteria bacterium
CTTTTAGTTGAGCGTGATTTCCTTTTATAGACTTTACCTCGTCGCCATTTAGTACAATACCTGCTTCGTAATCTTTGAGTATTTCATAGTCGTGGAAGGCCTTCTTGTTTTTTGCGTATATTGCCATATCGTGGTTATAATACTTATCGAGTTTAAATCCTAACCCATTTCTATGGAAGGACAAAATGTATCTAAGCCGGCAGTTTTCAATATGCTGGGTGGAGCTTTTTCAATTTTTTTCAAGAAGCTTCATATTATTTTAGGACTTGTAGTCCTAGGGGGTGGGATTTCTTTAGCCCTGATGTATTTATGGGCTGCTATTCCCGTTATTAGTGTAGGAGGGACAATTGGTACCCTGGTTTTATCTGCTGTTATGGGAATAATTTATGCACTTATCGGCACTGTTTTTGGTGTTATCTTTGGATTGGCTATGCTTAAAGTTTTGATTGGTGCCATTAAAGGAAAGGATGTTGGGTTTGAGTCTATTTCTTATGGATTTAAAAATGTTTGGGGCGGATTTATGGTTAGTTTAAGGGTTTTTTATTATGTTATGTTTTGGCCATTATTATTTTTAATGGGTGTTTTATTGGCCTTTGCTATTTTTAATACTGTTGGAGGTGCGAGTGTTGGAATCCCTGTTTCTGGTTCTGGATTTGTTGATCCTTCAATTACTCCTGTTGCTTATGATCCAGGTGCAATGAGTTTGCGTTCAACAATTTTTAAGGGAGGGAATATGTTTCTAGGACTGCTTGGATTTGTTGCAGTTATTATGACGATTTACTTTGCTTTAGTAAGAGGTCTTCGTGCAACGTTCTCTCTGTATGCATATGTTGCTGAAGGTAAAAAAGGAAAAGACGCGCTTGAATACAGTAAGTCTTTAGTTAAAGGAAACTGGTGGATGGTTTTTTGGAAATTACTTGCGGCAGTTCTTCTTTTATTCGTGGTTTTGTTTGCGGTTGCTCTTGTAGGAGGACTTATTAACGGAGGCGATTTTTCTTTTGCGCTTGGTTCTGAGCAAATTAGTACTGCACAGCCTTTGTGGAAGAATGGACTGAATCAACTGTTTAGTGGACTACTTGGTGCTTTGGTTGTGGCTTATGCTAGTCACTTATTTATGAGGTTGAAGGGTATGAAAAAAATGTAGATTTTTTTAAAAGGGCTCCGCATTAGCGGAGTCTTTTTTTGTGAGTTGAAATGGCGGAGAGAGGGGGATGCTCTAACCATTCTCACTCGCTGCGCTCATTCCGAGGTCGAGTTTTCAAATAGTCGCTTATCTGCCTGGCGGCAGTCGCTTCTTTTTTAAATCGAACCCTTTAGGTTCTCATCCCACCTTAATAAAAAACCGCCTCCCGCTTCTATGGGGCTGTTTTTTATGGCGGAGAGAGGGGGATTCGAACCCCCGTTACTCTTTCGAGTAAACACGCTTTCCAAGCGTGCGCTTTAGACCACTCAGCCATCTCTCCTAAAGAAGTGCGCCTATTTTAACATCGGCATGACGTATTGGTCTACAGGTGCAAATTCATCAGTTAAAATTGGAAGATCATTAGTCACTTTTTCTGTGTAGAGGTTTTCAAGATAGCCTTGAAGTTCTGCATTTGAGTTGGTGAACTTTGGAATCTCGGCGGACTTTAGTGCAATTAGCATTATGTTTTGAAGGTTTTCAGTGTTCTTCGTGTAGTGCACTGGAAACAAATAAACTTGGGGAAATATTTCTTTATAGGTGTAGTACTCTGCGCGGAAAAACTTACCGTTTTCTCCTTCAATTGATGAAATTATGTTTACAAGAGCCACTCCGTTTTCGTTTAGGGCGTCATAAATTTTTTGGACTGCCTCTATAGTTGTTAGGTGATAGGGGATTGAGTATCCGCCTGAAAAAGCATCCCCAAATATCACGTCATATTTTTTTTCACTGTTATTTAGAAAAATTCGGCCATCTTCATGGTAGATATTAAGCCTTTCGTTTTCTTCTAATTCAAAGTGTTCTTTTGCTATTTCTGTTAGTGCTGGATCAATTTCTACTACATCAAGAGTTGCCTCAGGAAAATTTAGAAGAAAGTCTTTTGGATATGAATATGCTGCTCCTCCTATCATCAATCCGGTCTCTAGGTTTGGAGCAAAATGTTCCGCTAATCGGTAAAACTTAGTGTAGGGGTAGACTAGTTCATTTTTTTTTTCGTCTTCGATAAACATTGAAGATGAATTGTTGCTGTTTATTTGTAAATTTCTAATTGGTGAATTGGTGTAGTAGTCTTTGTCTTCATATATCCATATGCGATTGTAGTCGCTGTCGATATCTATTACCTCTCCGACAGCAAGATTCAGTGTTTGGAAATTCCCGAATACGGTGTAGCTGACTATAAGTAGTGCAAGTACAACTTTTCCTTTGGTGAAATTTTTCGCGAAGGAAATTGCTGAGGCTGCTAGTAAAACTATTGTTAACAAGAAAAGAATTTTGGTGTTCCCCAGGATTGCTAACAGATAGAATCCTGCAAGGAATGTTCCCACGATGCTTCCAATGGTTGAAAGTGCATATAAATTTCCCACAGTGCGCCCTGATGAAGTTACGCTTTTCATTTTAAGTCTAACTGCGTAGGGGGAAACCATTCCTAGGACAACGCTTGGAAGGGTAAACAGTATAAATGAAGAAACGATGGAGTTTAGCTTTATGCTGCCTATGTTTTGTTGAAGTAAAACGAGCACGTCTTCTTTGAAAAGCCCAATTAGAGCTATCAGCATAGCTCCTATGAATAAAATTTCTGATAAAGTTTTGAAGCTTGGATTTTTGTCAGCTATTTTTCCTCCTAGCCAGTATCCGAGGCTTAAACTTCCCAGTATTATTCCAATAATACTGGTCCATACAAATGTTGAAGTTCCTACGTAGGGGGCAAGCACTCTGGACCCTACAATTTCAAGAATCATTACAGTTGCGCCAGATAGAAAGACGATGAGTTCGAGGGTGTATTTTTTCATGTTAATAAGGCATAATCGGTTTACTATGTTTGATGTTATCGAGTTTTTATATTTTTTGGTAGCTTTAGTTATTGCACTGACGGTGCATGAGGCGTCGCATGCCTTAGTTGCGTACTATCTTGGCGATCCTACCGCAAAGCTTAAGGGGCGTTTAACCCTTAATCCTTTAAAGCATTTGGATGTTTATGGGAGCTTGATCTTTTTACTAACTCAAAGAATTGGTTGGGGAAAGCCAGTCCCTGTTAATCCTGGTAATTTTAAGTCTCCAGTAAGAGACAGTGCTTTGACCGCGCTTGCGGGGCCAGCATCAAATTTTATATTAGCATTCGCAGTGGTTCTTCCATGGAAATATGTTGGAGTATATATGCCGGATGCATTCTTGAAAATATTCCAGTATGTATTTCATGTGAGTATCTTTTTGGGAGTTTTTAATCTTTTTCCTTTTCCTCCCCTTGATGGTTCTAAGATTTTGGGGCTTTTTATTCCAAGGCGTTGGCATGCTATTTATGCTAAATATCTGACGTTTGGGGTTAGATATTTCGTTGTCATAATCTTGGTTGATGTTTTTATTCTGCGTGATTTCTTTGGATTCTCCTTTTTCTACTATGCAGTAAGCTTTTTGCACGAGTGGATATCCGCAATTTTGTTCCTAGGTACATGATATAGTGGTGTTTTTAATTTTGATAACGCGATATTTTGAGGTTTGCGCGTACATGAATGGCTTGCCGCAGCGCTTTACTTCGGGGCTTTTTCTGATATCATAGTAAGTGCTCTACTCTGCATGTCAGAGTCTTGTACACTCTCTCTATCAACGACCAAACGGGGGTCTAAGATCTCCTCGGGCTGTGGCCCCAGGATGCAGACACCCACCTGAACTTATCGGGGGTCAGTGATCAGGAATCTCAACGGTACGGTGGAGCTCAAATGAAGATCATCTAGATGGTCTTTTTTTGTATGTATTTTTTGAAGAAGTGTTTTATCTTTTCTATTATTCTTTTTCCGTGCTTGGGGCTCAGGAGGAGTATCCCTGCAAATAGAAAAGGGAAGCCAGGTACTCCAAAAGGGACAATGAATCCTATAATTGCAAGAATAAACATAAGGAACGCTGCGATCAGCTTTCCAAATCTAAGAAGAAGTTTCCACATTATCCAACAAGAGTTTTAAGAAGTAGCCCAATGAAGTAGGCAATTGAAGCCGCAAGTCCTCCGATTAGTGCTGTTTCTAGCCCTGACACAATCCAGTTTCTAACTGAGAACCTTGATTTTATTGCACCTACTGCAAAGAGTGCAGTTAGTGTTGATATACATGTAGCAATGAATGTGTGTGAATCTGAGAGTCCAAATGCAGGTTTGAAAAGGTATGCCATCAGTGGGATGAACCCTATGCAAACGAAGGCGATAAATGTTGCGATGCCTCCTTTTATTGGATCAACATTTTCTTGAGTCATGTTGAATTCTCGCCGCATCATTATATCTACCCATCCTTCAGGGTTTGAAGTTATTATCTCCGTTGCCCGCTTTAGGTCTTTTCCCTTAAATCCATATAGTGCCATTATTTCTTCTACTTCCTGACGTTCTCGTTCAGGTTTTTCTATTAAATGTCTGAATTCTATATCTCTAATTTTTTCGAATTGTTCTTTTTGAGACTTATCGCTCAAATACTTCCCAATGGACATTGAAAACCCGTCTGCGAAAAGATTTGCAAAGCCTAGTATTAATATTATTCCAACTGATAGAGAGGCTCCCTCAACTCCAGCTACAACAGCAAAAGTCGTTACTGCTCCGTCTATTCCTCCATAAACAAAGTCTGGAATCCAGTTGTATTTAGCTTTTTTGCTAATTGGGGCGTCTGGGTGTTCATGCATGGATGCATTCTAGCGATATTTTTTGAGATTGAAAAATGTTTTGAGATTTTGTAGAATCCCTCTCTGTAATAAAAGTTGTATGTTGAGAGAGGATTTTGGCGGTGACTGTAAAGGCTGCGCACCTTGGTGCAATGAAGAATGTCGAGAAATGGGTCCTTACCCTGATAGATTTTCTTTGGTTGGAGGGGCTGTTGTAGGAAATCAGCCTCCGCGTTTGCTTTACGCCCCTTTTAGTGGGGACGAACTCCTGGCTGATTCTGATCGAATTATTGTCGAGGATGATTATGCTCGACAAAACTTGGCTTCTGAAGAGAAGCTTTTAACGCAATGCGGTAATTGGAACTTGGTATTTAAAGCTAGGCCATATGGGGTGAAGGATTTTATGGTAATTATTGATTTAACGGGAGGCTCTCCAGTGGTGGGAATTGAAGATCTTGCGAATCAGGACTTGATTGACCTGCTTGCTTTAATTGAATGTTTGCGAGGAAATCTCAAGGAGCAATATCCTGAATCTGAATTTGTTTTTGGATTAAACAAGGGGAAGAACCAGAGCCTGAAGAGAATTCACTTGCATGTTACGGATGTTAGCGAGGCTATTGAACCTGCGGAAGAGAGTGTTCGTGCTCATGTTCGTGCGAGGGTATCTTCTATGAGAAGGCCATATAAAGCGACTAGGGAGATAGTTGGTTTGGTTAAGAGAATTGTCCCTGAGGCTTATTTGGACAATTCAACAATAAGAATTCCGCTTTTTGTTGATGATGATAGAGATGTTGAGATGTTGAAAACTCTAGGGACTAGATTTTCAGAAGTTTTGGCTTATTTAGACGAAGAGAGTGGGAATGGTGAACAGTGGTGCTATTCTATGCTTTTCGATGAAGATGATGAGGGAGAATTCGTTAGAGTTGCGTTTTTTGATAGACCCGTGGGTACGACTGATATTGCTGGGGTTGGAGTGGATTGGTACAACGGTGCTCCTACACAGGATTTTTTAGATGAACGACAAAGGTTTAAGGGTGTTGTTCAGATGGCCGTAACGGAGCTTGATGAAGAATAGGCTTGAGACTTTGACCAAGTGTATTTATTATTGCGTGCGTTAAAGGATAAGCTGCGATAGCTCAGTCGGTAGAGCACGTCCATGGTAAGGACGGGGTCCCGGGTTCAAATCCCGGTCGCAGCTCCATTTTATCTGCCTGAACGAATCTTTATTGAAAAGTCTGGGGCGTCTGCGTGCTGTTCTGCAAGTTCGTTGATTTGGTATTTCTCACGGGCTTGTTCAAGCGAAAGGTCGGTGTCGATGAGTCCATTTTCTAGAGCAATTTCATCACTGAATCCAGGCAGAAGGATTTTGTAGCTAAAGCCGATCGGGTTGTCTGTGATTTTATTTACGTGGTCTACGATGTTTGTTGTGCAGGTGCTGGTGATAGTGTTGTAGAATTCTGGATTGTCTTTGAGTTCGTTGGCTCGAATGATCATATCTAGGAAGAGTTTTTGGATTTTTTCTTTGGAGGCCTTGATAGGGTAGAGGTAGGTGTCGTCTTTTCTGAAATTTGTCCGTAGTTTTATTACGTCTTTTTCATCTGCGATTACATACATTAATTCGTATTCGCGGACGAGCCCTTGCCATGGTGAAAAACTCTCTCCTTTTTCTTTTCTAATTTCTACAGAGATGGCGATGTATTCATCATCTTCAAATCCGAAGGTTAAGAGTGTGTGGGCAGGTCCCCGCCAATCTTCAAATGGTTCGACTAGGTAGTCTACTGATTTAATCTTATCTAGATCAAAGGTTTTGTCGTAGTAGTCGATGTCATAATCTGTTTCAGATCGATAATTGAAGTTTCTAATTTGATATACAGTTATTTCTGAACTGTTTATTTCAGCATACGGAAGCCTTTGTTGATCAAGGGCCCAATCTCGGTGATTAGAAGGAGATTTAAGCAGGAGATAGACTGAAGGTAGGAGAATTATGGCGATTAGTACTCCTATAATTGTTTTTTTCTTTTTCGACATGGCCTCATTCTATCAAAGTTGAAAAAATGAGGCCATTGATGAGAGTCTACTCAGTGTGTTGTTTTTGTTTGTATGCTTCTTCTCCAAGGTCCAAGTTCATCTCTGCCCAGATTTTTACTTCTGGTTGTTTTTCTAGAGCTGGATCAGTGAGGATTGAAATTGTTTTGAAGAATTTGCCTTCTGGCTCTTCATGAAGATTTGGGTCGAAGTGTACGGTTAGAATTCCAGTGTCTCCTTTTTTGAAGTTTTTTTGTGAAATTTCTGCCTCGGTGCATGCGCAGCTTGTTGGAGTTGCGGTTACGGTTATTGGATCTTTACCAAGATAGGCAAACTCGAAATCATATGAGTTAATTCCACTGCTTTGCTTTACAACTCCGAAGTCGTGCTCCATTTCTTCAAAGCTAAATGGAGAATCCTTGTATTTTTCCAAATATTCTTCTTCGGCTAGGACGTTTGCAGTTACGCTTATCTCAATTGTTTTATCTCCACTGCTGAATAGGGAAACTCTGCGATCGACTGGTCCTGTTGCTTTTGGACCATGCGCAATTGGATCAAATATTATTTCAACTTCAAATTCTTCACCAGGTTGGATAGTGGTGTTCCAGTCAGCGTTTTTGTGCATACCGAAAGTTGGAGAAATTTCTCCATTTGGAAGTTCAATGTACGCGGTGGTACACATACAGGACGTTTGTGCACCTTGAAGGATGAGCGGTTCTTCGCTGTCATTTCTAAAGTGAAATCCTTTTTCAACATCTCCTCCTTTTATGTTTATGTCTTCCCAGGAATAGGTGAGATTGTCTAATGGAAGGATTGTTCCACTGACTTCTAAAGGCGTAGCGCTTGTGCATCCAGCAAAAATTGCGGTACTTATTGCGAAAAGAAATATTAATTTCTTCATGATTATTTAGTTAGGAATAAAAATTTTGAGAGGAGATGTTCATTCCAACTGAAAGATCCCCTTATTGAAAACTTTAAGTAGATTTCGGTTTGGATAAGAGGGGTGTTCGAGTTTTTTTATTAAAATTATTCCAAAGATCAGTGCGATTAGTGGAATTAATGAAGGGGTAAGTATTATTAAGTTGAAAATGATCGCCTCAAGTGAAAGGTGATGCATGTTATATGAAATATCGCAGCAATCGTGA
>JABJOK010000046.1 GCA_018664365.1 Candidatus Peregrinibacteria bacterium
AATATCTCTCTTGGAATAACAACATGTATGAAGGAAGGAATACAAAGAATAGACAATCTTGAAGAACACCTCTCAGAAAATAGAGGAGATCACGTTATCTATACAGGGACATTTGATCCATTTCATGATGGTCACCTGCACGTGGTGCTTCAGGCGCTTAACATAAGAAATGTTAGGGAAGAGCAAAATCCAGTGCTGTTATTTCCTCATAATAGGACTCTTCACAAAACTCCTTCTCCAATAGAGAGAAGAATAGCTTGGATGGAGCAAAGTTTACTTGCAGAAAGCGAAGAGATGCCTGTCAGAGAAAATATTGCAATTGTTAGCGATCCATCAATTCTTTATGATCGTGATGAGTGGCACAGATTAAAAGAGAAGTTTAGGGATAGACTTATTAGAGTAGTGGGAGACGACAAATCAGATCATGTAAAAGACCCTAATCTAATAGTTATAGATAGGGTTCCAAATATAAGCTCAAGTGAAATAAGAGCAATTGTTAGATCATTAAGTCTTGAAAGAATAGAAGGCCTTGGTGAAGAAGGACGATTTAAAGGTATAAATGCTGAAGTGGCACGAGCAATTTTGGCTACTAAAGTATATGAGGAATAATTTTTTCGACGTCCTTCTTAGACTCACAAGCCATCAACTTCATCCTCAACTCTCTTGCTCCATCAAACCCTTTGCAGTACCAAGCTAGATGCTTTTTTATATTAACAAAAGGAACCTTATCGCTAAGGAGTTCCTCAAAGATTTCACAGTGCTCCAAAACAGCATTGAACATTTTTTTCATTGAAGGCTCTTCATTTCCAAAAAACCATGGGTTTCCAGTAGCGGCACGTCCAATCAATATGCCGTCCACTCCATATTGTTCAACACGATCTTTCGCATCTTTAAATGACTTCACGTCGCCATTGCCTAGAAAACAAACTCCAGCATCTCGGCACAACTTAGCGGCTTTGCTAATTTCATCCCAGTCAGCTTCACCACTATAGAGCTGCTTAAGAGTCCTTCCATGCAGGCAAATACAATCAGGTTTTTCCTCTAAGATTGTAGATATCCACTCTTCAGTAATTGGCTTATCTGTTCCAATGCGTGTCTTTACGGAAACTGGTATAAGCCTTCTCTCAATCTTTCCATTACGCATTTTATTGCACGCTATAATTATATCCTCATGCACGCCAGCATCTTCCAGGCTAATTCCCTCGTTCCAATCTTTGCAGCCCTTCTTAACGGCTCTAATGATCTCTCGTGCTAGGTCAGGAGTCTGTATTAACCCAGCACCGGATCCTTTTTTTGCCACTTTATTGACAGGGCATCCCATATTGATATCAACTCCATCAAAACCAAGTGAGCAGAGCATAACGGCAGCCTTATAGAACGACTCCACTTCGACACCAAATACTTGCGCCACAATGGGGCGCTCATTTTGTTCATATCGAAAGGCATGCAGCATCTTAGTAGCGCCCCGTGCCAGCCCTTCTACATTCACGAATTCAGTATACAAAACAGAAGGTTTGCTATGTCTGCAAACCATTTGCCTAAAAGCAACGTCAGTCACACCATCCATAGGTGCCAGTCCAATTATCGGCCTATCTAGATTATCCCAAAAACTTTTATTCATTTACTTTTCTAAATGCGGCCCTTCTTGTGATTGAGTAAATCAAGGAATCTTCATCATAGGCATAAACCAATGCATCATGATTTCCAAGCGCTAGCTTCTTTGGGACCTCAACTTTAAAATACCCTTGTGAAGCATCTGCGACAACCACAGAATTCAAAACCACACTCTTCCAAGAAACTATAACAGTAGTTCCAGGCTCTGCATGTCCTTCAATATATGTTTTTTCAGGAACAAAATCTTCAGGAACTAGCTCATAGTCTTGCACCATATTGAAGATCATTTTCATTATGTAAGCATCATCAATCAAAACAAGTTTCATATCATCAGATTCCTCTTCAACAATAAGTTTTACAGGTTTTCCCTGACCAGCATCTCCCGCAGGAACTGCATAATATTTACCAGCAGGCAGCTCTGTGAAGACAACATCCTTAATCCCCTCATCAATACGACTGTTTATAGTTTTAATAACTTCTTTTTCCTCATTCAAAATATAGATACTAAGGTTTTGTTGCTTACTTGTTCCAACAACAAAGACAACATCACCACCTCTAACTTTTTGGCCTTTTCCATAATTGGTTATTCGTGGGATATCAGTAACCAGGTTTATATCAGCTTTATAAGGATCTCCTCCAAGGACAATGTCATCTACTAAAGAGTATTCGTCACCATCATCTTCTGGGAAGTTTTTCTTAATTTGGTAGATATCAGAAACTCCATCTTCATTTTCATCTGATGAGGTATCAAAGATTTCGTCATCCGGATTTTCTTCTCGAGCCTCTTCGGCCTCGTCATATGAAGAATAGAATGTTGGTCTTTTTGTTTCACCTGTTTCTTCATCCGTATCAAGATATTCTTCAAAATATTGTTCGATAAGATTATTAACAGCTTCTTGATCTGAATCTTTTTCTTCTTCGGTCAAATCAGCATCATCATTTGTTAAAATTCTATCAACCAATTGTTCTTCTTCAGACTTTTCAATCACTGGAGCCGTTTCTTCTTCTTCCTCACTTTCATCTTCTTCAAATTCTTCTAATTGATCAATGTCTGCAAATAATTCATCAATATTAACTTCTACTAAAGGTTCTTCTTCTTGCGCACTAACCTCAACATCAGGTTCTTCTTCATCAATGCTTTCGCTAAGTTCTTCAGCTCTTTCTTCCACCATCTCTTCTCTTTCCTCAACAGGAACATCTCTTTCAGTAATTCTTTCTTCGGCAACTTCCTCCTCACTATCAACTTCTTCAGAAGCCTCAGCTTCTTGAGATTCTTCTGCGGCTTCAGTTTCAGATTCAGATTCTTCCTCGTTATCACCACCTCCTCCTCCAGCTGATCCAGTACTTTGAGCTGGAGCGGGTGTAGTTTGAGTTGTAGCAGATCCGACAGCGGAAGCTACAGTTGTAACTAAATCGGCATTTCTTGCCTTAACTGTAAAGGAATAGCTTGTAGATTCAGCAAGACCAGTAACAGTGATTCCTGATGCACCTCCCCAAGTAGCATAGTCTTGGAAGACTTCTCCTACTCCCAAGCTTCCATCAGCTTGAACATAGTTAGAACCAACAGGAATTGAATAACTTGCCGAAGCACTATTTGAATTCTGATTAATAATTACATTAATTGATGAAGTTGAAACTGCAGAAACCGTTGGAGCAGAAGGAATATTTGATAGAGCAACAGCGCTACTTCCAGCACCAAAAGCAGACTCATCAAGGGCCAAACTCTTGGCTTTTGTTATGAATGTATTTACAGAAGAAGGGGTAAGTCCAGTTACTGTAACAGTTCCCCAAGCAGCAGCATTTTGCCATATTTCTCCAACACTAAGCGTCCCATCAGCCTGTACATAAGTACCAGAAGTAGATTCTTGAATTATATACGTTGCGCTCGCAGGGTTTCCATTTGTAGAAACAGTAACGTCAGCAGTTGTTTCAGTAATAGTTCCAATAGTTGGCGCTCCAGGAGTAGCTGGCAATGTGTAATCAGCAGCAGCACCAGAAGCAACAGTCTCAACAAGGTCAGTATTTCGTGCCTTTACGGTGACAGAATGATTTGTAGCAGGAGAAAGGCCGGTAACATTTATACCAGTCGCACCTCCCCATGTGGCATAGTCTTGAAAGACTTCTCCCACATCAAGGTTTCCACCAGCCTGTACATAGCTTCCGCCAACATCAATTGAATATTCTGCATCAGAAGTATTTGAATTTTCATTAATAATCACATTTATTGAAGACGTTGAAGCAGATGAAACAGTTGGAGCAGAAGGAACATTAGAAAGAGCAACAGCATCACTCGCAGTTCCAAATGCTGTTTCTGTAAGGTCTCCATTCCTTGCCTTTACCTGAAAAGAATTAGCTGAAGATGGCTCAAGCCCCGTAACTGTAACAGTTCCCCATGTAGTTGCAGATTGCCAAATCTCTCCAGCAGCAAGTGATCCATCAGCCTGTACATAATCACCAGAATTATCTTCCTGAATCAAAAATTCAGTACTTACTGGATTTCCATTAACATCAATTGTTACCTTAGAAGTAGTTGCTGTAATAGTTCCAATAGTTGGAGCTCCAGGCACTGCAGCAGCTGTATAAACTGAGATTGCAGCAGGAACAGCAGTTGATGTATTCCCATATATATCTACAGCCCATCTTTCAAAGTAGTATTCAGAATTAGCAATCAGTCCAGTCACAGTAGTGGCAGCTGTTGTATCAGTAGCAAGATCCACATCATCAGAATCATCCCATTCAAATGCAGTTCCGCTATTTTCATACCAAGCAAGGTCTATGGTGGAGAGAGTATCTCCACCGACCACAAAGTCAGCATATCCATCACCAGTTAGGTCAACTGCCTCGACACTATGCTTATCATGAGTTCGAACATTATTATTTGTTACTAAGTGTTCAGTAAAGCTCATAGATCCATCATTTTCAGCCCACTTAATAGGTCCTGAAGAAATTTGATCAGCGCCAACTACGTCTAAATCACCATCAAGGTCAAAATCCGCATACCCCATACCTCGTGGAGAGGTGAAGGATGCAATATCACTCCATGAAAAATTCTGACTACCGTCATTCACCCACCAGCCAATACCTGCACCAAGGCGAGGACCTATAAAATCATTGTCACCGTCTTCGTCCAAGTCCAATACTTCAAATGAAGTATGATTATATCCAGAAGTAGAAATCGAATTCTTGGTAAAGTTTCCACTCCCATCATTTTCCCACCATGCAACATCACTGCGAGAATCATTATTTACAACTATGTCATAATCTCCATCTCCATCCATGTCACCAATATCCATTGCTTGGATTCCGTCAACGTATGTATCAGTAATTTCATGTGGAGTGAAGTTTTCAGATCCATCATTTTCATGCCAGATCAATTCAGCATCATAGATGCTTGTCCCTACAACATCTATATCCCCATCTCCATCAAGATCGGCAGCCGCTACATCTCGAGGATAGTCGATGCCAGTCATAATTGAATTCTTTGTAAAGCTTTCAGATCCATCATTTTCGTACCAGGCAATTTCATC
>JABJOK010000029.1 GCA_018664365.1 Candidatus Peregrinibacteria bacterium
AGAGCATAACTAATAGCAATCATCACTAGCTGAGGGATGTTTGCTGAAAGAATAGTGTCATGAAGCTGTTTAAGCTTTTCAGCAATTTGAACTTTTGTAGCTTCCTGCGGCGCATCTGACTTAGGCTGTGCTGCAGGTTGAGGAGCTGCTGGAGCTTGTGGAGCCGGTGCAGCTTTTGTCAGTGGAGCAGCCTGAACTGCCTGTGCAGCTGGAACTGCTGGTTGAACCGGTGCAGAAACAGGGGCAACTGGTGCCGGAGTAGCTGCTTGAGGCTGTGGACTAGCAGGTTGCGCAGGAACTGCCACCTGTTTTACAGGTGCTTGTCCAGTCGTAACTACTTGTTGATTTGTACTTTGATCCACAACTATTTAGTTTGAAAGTATGCATTAAGTTGAACAGTAAAGCTGATAATTTCAGGACCTACTCCCTGATCGGTTCCTTCAAAATTCAGTCTAATCGAAGAAATATCAAATAGCCTTAATCTATCATCAAGAGATCCTGAAGTTTCTACAATATGCAGAAACTCTTGGAAGTTTTCAGCAGACGATCGAATATTCATTCTTACTGGAAGAACAGAAAATTCAGGTGTCACTTGCACTGATTGATAGTCCAAGTTTGAAACTTCAAAAGGATCATTTACACTTGCTAGTTCTTCCTCGATGGCATCTAACTGTCTTGTGAGCTCAGTGTAGTCATCACCTGGAGGGAGAATATATTGTAGCTTTTCTTCAATTTCTTCATTAAGAGCATATGCGTCATCTTTTACGTCTTCGTACTGTACTTTTTCCTCTGTTACCTCGTTACGGAGTTCACTAACCAAAGAAACATTCGCTTCAACAGCTTGCCTCATAACACTATATGCCTGCCATTTTTGATACGAATAAAATCCCATCACTCCAAGAATCACAACCAACAAAATTGCGTATGCTTTTTTATGCATTTTTTGTCTTTGTCTCTGAATGTTGTAATCAACCTTTGTCATATAATTTTATTAAAAGTCTTCCTCCATCATTTCTGGAGGGATTTCATCTAAATATTCATCTTCAGTGCCAAGCTCCTGAACTATAAATCCTTCAAGAGTAAGCTTTAGACGTACGCTTGATGTATATCCATCATCAAGTGAGCCAGCCTTTGAGAATGATCTCATCTCAGCATCTTCAAATGTCTCAGATGCATTTAGCTCATCAATTAAATTAGCGATCATTGTGAAGTTCACAGTGTCATAACGTTTGATCTCACCAATGATAGAAATGCTTTTATCCACACTATCAAAGTCATAACTTGTATAACGAATACCTCCAATAGTGTCGTAGTTATCTTGATTATAGTACTGATCAACAGCGATAGTTCTAAGATCAATTTCTTCCATTATGTCAGACCATTTTATTCTAAAATCTCGTATTAACTGAATTATGCTTAGATCATTTGTGTACATCATGTTTGTCATCTTCACAAAGACGTAAACCTCTTCATCGGACATAGCTTCGACACTAGCCATTAGAGCAATATCCTTTAGGGCCTCATTTGAAACTATAGACTTAATATCCTGATAATTTTTGTAATCTCTCTGAGCCTGTACATCTGAATTAGAAGCCAAAGGTTTAGATTTTTCATCTAACTTTTCCTGCATGGCTGTTTGAAATAGCTGTTTTGTGTTTTTATTCCCTGAGAGTTCCTCGCTTATAAGAGGGGCAGTAAAAGATTTAACATATTTTTCCTGAACATCTTGAAGTGAAGATGCAAGCTTTGGCCGAGCCTTATTTAGCTCACTCGAAGCCTTTTTTCTATCAGTTGAACTTACAGTTTGGCTATTTGAAATTTCGTAATTCTTAGTAAAAGCATCTCCGTAGTAAATGAATTCATCTAGTGAAGCCTTGATTTGAAGGTATCTATAGAAATTAACATCAGTTTGAAGAGCTAGGATCTCGTCATCACTTGAACTAAGTTCCTTAGAAATGTTTGGAACATCGAATTTCTTCGATAGTGAATCAAAAACATCAGTAAGCTGAGATGTAAAGAAAATAAGAGATACAACACTTGCAATAACAGTTACTCCAAATAGGATTTTCAAGAAAACAAGAAGCAAACTCTTAGGAGGGCCAACCTCTTTTAACAACCCTTGGTCAATTTCAGGTGCAAAATCTAAGATTCTTTCGTCTTCTGTGGTCTCATTTGTAACGATATTCTCAACAACTGCAGAATCCGCAGAAGCGTTTCCAGAAGCCATATCCAGTGGATTAACTGGTGGAGCCGGAGGCGTATTTGCAGTTTGTGCGTTATCTGTACCGTTTGCAGCCATTTTTGTTTTTATTTTTATATCCCAGTATTTTACCAAATTTTGGGACTTTAGTAAAGGGTTAAGCCCTTATATTCGCCAAAATCTAAAAAAGAAAAAAGCGGTCAATTTGACCGCCTTTCTTTAAACCATCTTTCCCAAGATGAATCGTAAGTAAAAACTATTTAAGTTCTACAGTAGCTCCAGTCTCTTCAATCTTTTTCTTTAGTTCTTCAGCCTCAGCTTTATCTAGACCTTCTTTTACAGCTTTTGGAGCTGCATCAACTAGATCTTTTGCCTCTTTTAGACCAAGACCAGTAATTTCACGTACTACTTTGATAACAGCGATTTTTTGTCCTCCAGCAGCAGCTAGAATAACATCTTTTTTACCGTCATCAGCAGCTTCTCCACCAGCGTCTCCACCAGCTGGAGCAGCACCTGCCATCATCATTGGAGCAGCAGCACTAACACCGAATTTTTCTTCTAGAGCTTTAACTAGGTTTGCAAGATCCATCACAGGTAGTTTTTCAACTAATTCCATGATTTTCTCAGCATCCTTGCTAAGTTCTACAGAAGGAGCAGCAGCTTCTTCTTCTTTTTTTGGCTCTTCCTTTTTTGGAGCCTCCTCCTTCACTGCTTCTTCAGCAACGGGAGTTTCTTCTTTTTTTTCTTCGTCAGCCATAATTGTAATGGTTAATATTTAATAAAATTAAGCGGCTTGTTCCTGTTGTTCCCTAATTGCATCAAGGACACGAACAAAGCCAGAAACTGTGTTGTTAAGTACTCCATGGAATCCAGAAATTGGAGATTTGAGTAAGAATACAAACTTCGCAAGAAGTTCTTCTTTTCCAGGTAGAGCAGCAAGCTCTTTAGTTTCAGCAACTGAAAGCACTCTTCCTTCAAATAAAGCACCTCTAAGTTCAAGGTTTTCATTTGTTTTAGCAAAATTTGCTAGTGTTTTTGCAGCAGAAATCTCATCTTCCATACTAAACGCTGCACCTACAGGCCCTTCAAGCACCTCAGAAGGTATTTCTTCAAAACCATGCTCCTTAGCAGCAAGTTTAATTAGAGTTTTCTTCGCAATCTTAAATTCAACCCCCTTTTCACGAAGTTGACCTCTTAGTTCAGACATATCTGAAACAGAGAGTCCTTTAAAATCTGCAAATACTACAGCCTTAGCATCTCCAACCTTTGCCTTAAGAGCCTCTAGAACTTCACCTTTTTTTTCCTTAGTAACTGCCATGTCTATAAAATTAAAAAATCTCTTGGAGTCATAGACTTCAGGAGATCACACCCCGGAGGGGAAAGAATTACTTCTTGTGTGTCTCGGCGGGTCTTATTTATATGCCTGCTGTCTACAACGGGAGCATTCTATCAGACGACTAATCAAAGTCAAATAAAAATCACCTATCCATTGACTTTTACGTATAAGAACATAAAATAGACGCTTAATCAAATCGCATGGAAGAAGCAAAAACTGAGATAACTCTGGAATTAGGAGCCATTCCTGATGGTCGTGATACTTGGCACCCTGCTGCAGAAGGAGGATGGAGAGAAAATCTTGAAAAAGTTCAAGATATAGATAGGTACTTTGGGGATAAAATAGACTTCAGAGCAATTCCATATGAAGGGACAAAAAGCCTCTTATCTGGTGGAAGAAAAGGAAGAGTATCACCTGCAGAATTGATTCAGTGTATAAAATTTTATAATAGGTCAGGATTACCATTTATGGTTCCATTTAACGGGGGGCTATGCCTGGAAGAAACACCTATTGATATATCAGGGACTAGGTTTAAGACTGAGCAGTTAGTTTTAGAGGCCTTAGCAAATAGTGCAGAAACAACGGGACAAACGAATGTAGTCACAGTTTTGAGGGATGAGTTGAGAGATTTTGTTAGAAAAGAATATCCAAACTTAAGAATTGTAGGATCATGTATTCGTTATGTAGGGGGTAGAAAGGGTGAGTTCGATGGGGAAAAACGAATGGCAGAAGATCTAGATTTATTTGATGAAATAGTACCTTTGAACCAACATACGGTTCCTCAATTCTTATCCAAATTTGAGGATAGAATTGATAAAATTATCGTTTTTTTATGTTTAGGATGTGCCTGCAACGGTGAAGGGGAGGAAGGGTTTTATAGGTGCTATAGACATCATGTTGAAGAGGAATTGTTTAATCAGGGAAAAGAAAAGGGTACGCCTCTTCCGATCTCAGTGGAGGAGTTTTCCTTTATGGGAAGCAAGTTAGATACATTGAATCCTATGTGTTTTGCAGAGCCTTTAGAAAGAAGGGAGGAGGATTTAAGGGAATTATTAGATATGGGGGTAAGAAAGTTTAAATTGCCAAGAATAGGTACTCAAGAATTAGCAGTTTTTAACAGTATATTTCAGATAAAAAGAGCAGTAGAAGAGAGCAGATATGGATTTAGTGGTTGATTTTAATAGCGAAAAAAAATAGATTCTATATATGAACTTACTGAAGGACATAACATCCTTCCTGAAGTCAGCCAAAAAGCCTTTAGTTGTACTACTTGGGCCAACTGCCTCTGGGAAAACGTCACTTTCATTTAAAATTGCGCATCACATAGATGGGGAGATTATTTCTACTGATTCGCGGCAGATTTATCGTGGACTTGAGATTGGAAGCGATATTATTGCTCCAGAAGACCAAGAAGGAGTACCTCATCATATGTTAGCCATCGCTGAACCAGATGAGCCTGTTACACTCACAGATTACCGCAAAATGGCACTAGAGAGCATTGATAAGATATATGAGAATGGGAACATTCCAATGCTTGTCGGAGGAACTGGCCTATATATAAGTTCAATCATTGAAAACTACGAACTTGAAGGATGCCCACCAGATAAAAAGCTTAGAAAACAGCTTGAAGAAGAGGTTAAGGAGCATGGGCCTGAGTATATTCACAATAAACTTAAAAAACTTGATCCAGAAGCAGCAAAAGACATTCATCCAAACAACATTAGGTACGTAATAAGAGCGATTGAGATCAATTTAACGACTGGAAAAAACAAGAAATCCACTAAAAAAGGCTCAGATTTTGACTTGTTTATGATAGGAATCGATTGGCCACGCGAGCAGTTGTACAAAAGAGTCGGTCAACGTGTAGAAATACAGGTTAAAAGAGGATTGGTCGATGAGGTGAAAGCACTAGTTGAAAAGAATTATGCCCCAGATTTACCAGCAATGAGCTCACTTGGGGCAAAAGAGATAGTTCCATTCATAAAAGGAGAGATGGAGCTGGAAGAATGTTTGGAAATTTTAAGAAGAAGCACTCGAAAATACGCTAAAAGACAAATGACATGGTTTAGGAGATATGATAGTGTGAAATGGCTCTCACCGGAGGAGTTAGAAGATATAGTAAATTCTTGATTATAATGCCAAAAAAGACCTTTGAGGATCTCGTTAAAATTGCCGAGAAATTACGTTCTGAAACAGGCTGTCCATGGGATAAAAAGCA
>JABJOK010000041.1 GCA_018664365.1 Candidatus Peregrinibacteria bacterium
TATTAAAAGAATTTTTTTCATAAAATTAAGGTTATCCTTTACTGATACAAACTAAACTTCCCCGTAAACTCCCTCAGTTCATCCGTTTCCCCAAACATAACGATCGCATAGTATTCAAGATCCTCTTCCGCCGAATCCCGAGTAGCCTGCACTTGTTCTTCTGATGTTCCAACCGTCATTGTACTCGTAAAATCAGAATAAGGAATCCCGCGTGAAATACACTCCTCCCTCACCTTCCGAATCTTATTTGAATTATCCGCCTTAAGCACAATAAACGGAAAATGCGAAATATTCGGATGCACCCCCTGATCCTTATCCTCATACTTCAAAAAACACATCTCCTCCGCCTTCCCCTCACCTCCCGCAAGCCCCGCAGTAATATGCCCAAGGGCATTCATAAGCTTACCTGTCTCAACTTTCTTATTGAGAATAGCGATGAAACGTTTCGAATTTTCGTTTGGTAGATTTTGCATATAATTTAAAATGGCTCCATTACAACATTTGGCACTACAAAATCAATCTGTGCAGATTCTTCCAATGCAATTTCAGCAGCCTTAAACTGATTATAATTAGTGCTTGAAGAAAATTGGATAGAATACATATCACCAAACCCACCTTCTTGAGAAAAAATTTGCACCCCTACAAGTTCAAATTGCATTTCTAAAATATCTAAATCAAACCCCTTAATAGGCATAACCAATAATTCATTTTTCATATATTTAATCCCCATCTCTGGGTGATTTGCAACTACATCAAAAGACACGTCCGAAGATTCGTTAAATGGCCCTAATTCACTAAACAATGAATCAATATTTCCATCAAAATCAGGCTCTTCAACTTTCTTTATCCCATAAACGTACTCAGAACTTATATGATCTATTTTTTCGAGATCAACAGAATTTAAGTCATCACTATTTAAAAACAAATACAGGCCAAGGCCCAGCAAAGTAATCAAAACCACAACTATTCCAAAAATCAGTTTTTTACTTAATCCACGCTTCACTACCTCCTCATTAGAAACAACATTAGCTCCAACCTCAGGCTGCTGAGATAATTGATCATTACCCATCTTTATAAGGTTAATTTAAAATCTATCCTCTACACCAACTTCTTCCACCACTCCTCATTCTCCCTATACCATTTCAACGTCTCGCCCAAAGCATCCTCAAACTTATGCTTTGGTTCCCATTCCAAATCTCCCCTCAACTTTCCAGAATTAACGCTGTACCTCCAGTCATGACCTAATCTGTCCTCCACATATTCAATCATATCCTCATCTTTCCCCATCTCCTTCAAAATCATCATTGTTAACTCCTTATTCGAAATCTCCTCACCAGATCCAATGTTATAAACCTCTCCATCACGCCCCTTATGCAAAATTGCATCCACAGCGCTACAATGATCCTCCGTATAAATCCATTCACGAATATTCGATCCATCTCCATACAACGGAACCTTCTTTCCCTTAATTAAATTCGAAGTAAACAACGGAATCACCTTCTCAGGATATTGATAAGGTCCATAAACATTACAAGAATGCGTCACAATCACCGGTAATCCATAAGTCACATTGTATGCGCGACACAAATGATCCGCTCCCGCCTTGGCAGCACTATATGGGCTGTTCGGCAAAAACGCGTCATCTTCACTAAAAGACCCCTCAGGCGTGCTTCCATAAACCTCATCCGTACTAATCTGAATATATTTCTTCACTCCATGCTTTCGCACAGCTTCTAGGAGTGTATACGTTCCAAGAATATCAGTCATAATAAAGTCTTTCGGCCCAGTTATCGACCTGTCAACATGCGTCTCAGCCGCATAATTCAAAATCACATCAACTCCCATGCTTACAACCGCATCCACAGCATTTTCATCAGCGATATCTCCCTGAACAAATGTGTAACGAGGATCATCTTCAATATCTTTTAGATTTTCAAGATTTCCCGCGTATGTGAGTTTATCAAAATTAATAATCTCATAATTTGGATATTTTTTGAGGATGTAATGGATAAAATTTGAACCGATAAAACCAGCTCCTCCAGTTATAAGTAATTTCATATTTTTTTATTAACGATTTTTAGTCTCCCAATCAAATCCGATCTCAGGATCATCAAACGCAATACGCTTTTCATCAGGCGCATCAGGATTATAAGACTCAGTAGTGTGATAGAAAAGTCCCACAGGCTTATTTCCAATTACACGATACCCGTGAGCAACTCCAACTGGAATCACAATCACCGATGGACTGTCTTCTCCAGCAAAAATCACCTGAGTCTCCTTGTAAGTTGGACTATCCTTTCGCATATCGTATAGAACAACTTGCGCCATTCCGCTCGCCACAAACCAGATGTCGTCCTGCTTTTCATGCCAATGAAATGCCTTGATAACTCCAGGGTGCGAAATAGTATAGGAAGTCTGTCCAAACTTTGTCATTAGCTCATCATCGTCACGCAGAATTTCCATAAAAAATCCTCTGTCGTCACAGTGTTTTGTGAGCTTCTTAATTTTTACTCCTTCTATCATTTTAAGTGAGTTAATTTTGTGGTCCATATGATAGAATAAAGCTAATTAAAGCGCAAACCCTTATGCACATAGTCGTATTGGCCGATGCCGTTGATAACCAGAATGCTGGAATCCACGTTTACACGAAAAAGTTGATCGAAAATCTGTTGAAGATAGATAAAAAGAACCGGTACACGTTTATTCATTGTGAAGATAACGAGTTTTTTAAGGGAAAAGAACACCACATCGTTCGCAAGAAAAAGGGAAAAGGTCGCTCAACGGCAAGGCGCGCATGGCACCTACCAAAACTGATTCGTGAACTAAATCCCGACATTCTTTGGGAGCCGTGTCACATCCCTCCATACAGAATTCCCGGTCATATCAAGACGGTTGTCACGATTCATGATTTAACACCCGTGCTATTTCCGGAATTTCATACTTTCAGGGGAAAAACGATCCACAAACTCTTCCTACGCAAAATCCTGAAAGCTGCCGACCTTATTTTGACACCATCCAAGACAACAAAGCGCGATATTCGCAAAATATATTCACCAGACACAGCAATCGAGGTCACTACCCTAGGAATCGACAAGCCAAACATGAAAGCACACAGGCCAAAGACAAAACCACCGCATCATATTACGCTTGGCGCTCCCCACCAGCCGTACATTCTTTCACTTGGGACGCTCGAGCCACGAAAAAACCTAGAAATGCTGATAGATGTCTTCCTAGAATTAAAAATGGACCATCAAATCCCACACAAACTCGTATTAGCCGGTGCCAAAGGCTGGAAGAACAAGCGACTACTCGCAAAAACTGCTCATCCCGACATTGTGGTAACTGGTCACATCACTGAAGGCGAAAAAGCGTCTTACTATAGGCATGCAGACATGTTCGTATACCCATCGATATATGAAGGATTCGGATTACCGCCTCTAGAAGCCATGAGCTACGGAATACCAGTGGTCTGTTCAACCGGCGGGAGTCTGAAAGAAATCTTCGGAAATCACTCACTTTCCTTCAAACCAACCGATGCTGCGGCGCTAAAGAAAAACATTCTGAGCCTAACATCCTCAAAATCACCTTCTCAAAAACTCCGTAAGAAATTGGTCGAAGAAGGAAAAGCCTACTCAAACAAATTCACCTGGAAACGCACAGCCGAAAAAACACTAAAGGCATTCAAGAACATCTCCTAATTTGTCATATCCCCAATCTCCATTCTGAATCGACGTCGTCGTCACTACTTGCGCTACCTTAGAAAACATTGTAGAATATCGCATTGACTTTCATGCTGAAATCTAATAAATTCAACCCAACATGAAAACAACAACCGCCACAATTTTACGCCGCCGCGCACTGACCCCGTAGGTTTCAGTGGTTTTTTCTATTTTAATTCACTAGAAGCTTCCGGGTCGTAAGGGGGCTATTTTTTTGCAAAAATTTCCCCACAACGGGGGCCAGAAGAAGCGGTAAGGCCAGAGCACGGACCACCCTTCCCCACCACACCAACCATATCAATCAAAATAACTCACACATACCATGGACTCAAAAACTAATTACAAAAAAGTCGCATCACACGAGGCGCACAAAGGAGAATTCGATAAGGTCGTTCTCCTATACTCAGGAGGACTCGATACATCAACAATGCTTAAATGGATCGGAGACCACTACAACGCTGACGTTATCGCCGTAACAATCGACATCGGACAAGGCGACGACTACGAACAGGTAAAAAACAAAGCTCTAAAGCTAGGAGCAAAGAAAGCCTACGTTGTGGACGCTAAAGAAGAGTTCTCAAACGAATACCTAGCAAAAGCCATCAAGGCAAACGCCGACTACCAAGACGGATATCACCTATTCTGCCCACTTGGAAGAGCGATCATCTCTAAAATCGCAGTCGACATCGCCCACAAAGAAGGCGCTCAAGTTGTAGCACACGGATGTACTGGAAAAGGAAACGACCAGGTAAGGTTCGAGGGATACATCAACGCACTCGACCCATCTCTTAAAACCATCGCACCAGTAAGGGAGTGGTCAATGGGAAGAGGAGAGCAGATCGAATACGCTAAGAAAAACAACATCCCGATCGGACAATCATACGACAAGATCTACTCATACGACGAAAACATGTGGGGAGATAGCGCAGAAGGTGGAGAAATCGAAACTCTGGATCAAGTTCCAAATCTAGAAAACATTCTCCTAAACTGTTCAACTCCAGAAAAAGCACCAAACACTCCATCGATCATTGAGCTAGAATTCGAGAACGGACTACCAGTTGGTATAAACGGGACTAAAATGTCTCTTTGCGAAATCATCACAACTGTAGCAAAGATTGGAAAGGAGCATGCTATAGGGATTACTCACATAATCGAAGACAGAATTGTAGGGCTAAAAGTTAGAGGCATTTATGAAGAACCAGCAGCAGAAATTTTGATCAAAGCTCACAAAAATCTAGAAAAACTCGTATCTACAATGGACGAAAACGAGTTCAAAACTTCTATCGATCAAAAATGGGCCTACCAGACTTACTCTGCAAAATGGTTTACTCCACTGATCCAACATCTGAACGCCTACATCGATAGCGTTCAGAAAAAAGTAACTGGAACTGTGAAGGTAAAACTATACAAAGGAAGCTGCGACGTGGTTGCTGCAACATCACCATACTCTCTATTCAATGAGGATATGGCGACATTCATGAAGAACGATCTCTTCAACCAAAACGCATCAGCTGGATTCATCGAACTTTGGAATCTTCCACAAAAAACGTCTTACAATCTTACAAAAGACATCTACTTCCCCTCTGAAAGGAAGCAGAAATCACTGGAAGAGCTTGCTCAGAACCCTGAAATGCAACAAGCGACAACTGGCGCAGAAGAAGTGTCGGCTCCAAAAGTCGAAGGATCTGTTCCTCTCGAAAATTAAACTGGACAAAAGTAGTCCACATTAGTACAATGGTAACGATATCGCATAACGAAACAAAATGCCTTACGAATTACCAAAATTAGACTACGGACACCAGGATCTAGAGCCCTACATCGACGCAAAAACAATGGAAATCCACCATTTGAAACATCATCAAGCCTATCTTGATAAGTTGAATGCGGCCCTTGAAGGACACGACGATCTAGCGTCACAACCAATCGAAAAACTATTAGAAGATCTCGACAAAGTTCCTGAAGAAATTCGCGGAGCAGTCAGAAATAACGGTGGTGGATACTATCATCACAGCATCTTCTGGAAAATGCTTTCTCCACAAGGAGGAGAGTTAGAAGGAGAACTTCTAGATAGAATAGAAGCAAAGTTCGGAAGCGTAGAAAGCTTTAAAGAAGAGTTCGAGGAAGCAGCAAAAACACAATTCGGTAGCGGATGGGCATGGCTCTCAAAGGATGCAAATGGAGAACTGATTGTTCATTCAACTCCAAATCAGGATTCTCCAGTATCAGAAGGGCTCACCCCACTGCTCGGAATTGACGTTTGGGAGCACGCATATTATTTGAACTACCAAAATCGCAGACCTGAGTACATAAGCGCATTTTGGCACATTGTGAATTGGAAGCACGTAGCAGAAAAATTCTCTAGTTAGGATATATTGGTTACCTTTAGATAGAGAAAGGCCTCTTTACTCCCCCGTAAAAGAGGTCTTTTTCTTTACCGACAAGACAAAACCGAGTAATATTCTCCCAGTTTAAAACTAATCTAAAAATTATGATCTACGCATTGTTAGTAATCGGAGTCCTAGTCGTTTTGGCCATTGGTGTATACAACAGTCTGATAAGACTTAAAAACAAAGTTGATGAAGGATGGGCAGACATCGACACTCAATTAAAGAGAAGATATGACCTACTTCCAAATTTGGTAGAAACTGTAAAAGGATATGCAAAGCACGAGGAAGGGACTTTTGTAAAAGTAACTGAGGCTCGAACTGCAGCAATGGGAGCTCAAAATGTTCAAGATCAAGAAGCCGCAGAAAACATGTTAACTGGAGCTTTAAAAAGTATCTTTGCATTGGCAGAAAATTATCCAGAATTGAAGGCGAATCAGAATTTCATGCAGCTACAAGAGACTCTTAACGAGATTGAAGAACACATTCAACTATCAAGACGTTACTACAATGCTACTGTTAGAGACTTCAACACAAAGATCGAAATATTCCCAAACAACCTACTCGCAGGAATGTTAGGCTTCAAAAAGCGTGAGTTCTTCCAAGCAAACGACGAAGAAAAGAAAAACGTAAAAGTAAGCTTCTCAGACGATAAAAAGGAAGAGGCTCCAAAAGAGACTGAAGCACCAAAAGAAGCTGCTCCTGCACCATCAGAAGAAGCAGAGAAGGCTCCTGAAGAGCCTAAGGAGGAAGCTAAGCCTGAAGAAGAAGCTCCAAAAGAAGAACCAAAGGAAGAACCTAAAGAGGAAGCTAAGCCCGAAGAAGAAGCTCCAAAAGAAGAGAAGAAGGAAGAACCTCCAGCTCAGCAGTAAGGAGTGTTGACAAAACAAGACTTAAAGGGGACAATGGTCCCCTTTTTTAATAAATCAAAATGACAGAAATAGCAGAACCAAAGACCACCAAGAATCAAGAAATTATAGAAAATAAATTTCAAAATTTATCAGCAGAAATTCTAGAAGCACTACGCACAATATTTGAAATACAAAAATTGGTAAACGCAGCCTGTCTAAAAAGCGCTGTTCTAGATATGGAGTCTGACCAGTTTGGTGACACAGAAAGCTCTGCTCATTCGTTCAACGGAATAAGAGCTGGAGAAATAGCCCAAAACCGATTTGGAGATAGAACCCAAAATCTAAACGCAGAAATAACAAAAGCTGGAACACCTCAAGTTCATTTAAGAACAGAGCATTCTAAGGGATCAATCCGTAGAATAGGGTCAGACTATAATGATGAGACTATAACTATTACTCCAGAAGATTACGTAGTTACAAGAACAGCAATTAGAAAAAGTCTTGCAGGTATTATACAAAATATGATTGCCATAAGATCACCACAACTAAGTCATGACAAAACCATCGCTGCAGAAACAGTATATTCAGATCCTGAAATAAATAATGAAACTGAAAAGAAGTTCTCAAGAAGAACTCCTGGAAGCAAACATACGTTAAGAAAAGAACCAGGACGTATAATAAATGGATGGGAAATTTCCGTAGACACTCTTCAAGGCAGAAATTTAATGAGTCTTCTCAAAGACTTTCACGAAAACCTTGTTCAAGCCGCAGAAGGAAATCTTGTCACAATACCTGAAAATTTAAAAACTCTATAAAACATCAACAATGACTGCAGAAAGCACATCACCAACGACAACAGAAAATCTTTTACCATCTGGATTTGAACAAACTTCTCCAGAAATAAAACAAATTCTAGAAACAATTCTAAGGATACAAGAATTTGTAGATAAATTCGCAAGAGAGGTTTATACAGATAATCTAAATAGACCAACTGCTGAGCCTCCCCTACTAAGAAATGCTCGAGCCAATTCAGATATAGGACAAGCAAACGACGCAAAAACATTCAAGTTAGATGATCGAACTCAAACAATAATCATAGACGAAGAAAAACCAGCTATAGAACTAGATACTCACATAAATAAAGGAGGACGATGGCCTCGAAAAGGAAGTCACAATACAGAATCATTAAGGGTAACGCCCACACACTATGAAATTTCCAGACTTGCTCAAACAAAAGCATGGAGAGACTCGAATCAAAGACGTTTAAGTGCATCAACTCTTCAAATTCCACATGAAGAAACAGCACAGCTTGGAAAAAGCGCATATCACATTGGTTGGAAAAAAACAGATGATGACAAAATGTCTTTTGATGAAATAAGAAAAGTTGGAATAATTACAACCAACGATAATCAAAGAATTGAAGTAAGACATCCTGATGGACAAGACGTTCAAGAAGTTCTTACAGAATTCCACAGAAAATTAGTAGAAGCATGTAAAGGTCGCTTCATCGATCTGCCCGAAGAACTAGAAAGACTAGACCTGGCATCTTAAAAACCAAACTCTTCTTTAAGAGAATCGATCTCGTCACGGAGTTCTGCAGCCTTTTCAAACTCAAGGTTCTGACTAGCGATCTCCATTTTTTGCTCGTAAACTTTAATAATTCTCTTGGCTTCATCTTGAGGGATTTTCTTGAGATCAAGACCACGATCAGATTTGCTCTGCTTCTTTCCACCAAATTTAGAAATATCTCTAATAGATTTTTTAATAGTAGCAGGGGTAATTCCGTGCTCTTTGTTGTACTGAGTCTGCTTTTCACGGCGGCGCTCAGTTTCTGAAATCGCCTTATCCATTGCATCAGTTATTTTGTCCGCATACATAACCACATGTCCATTCACATTACGCGCCGCCCTACCAATATTCTGTACTAGCGCACTCTCACTTCTAAGGAAACCTTGCTTATCAGCATCCAGAATCGCAACAAACGAAACCTCAGGAAGATCAAGTCCCTCCCTAAGCAGATTAATCCCCACCAAAACATCAAATTTACCAAGACGCAGATCTCTAAGAATCTCAATTCTCTCAATTGTATCAATATCAGAATGCAGATAACGCACACGCATATCCGCCTCCGTTAAGAAGTCCGTTAAATCCTCTGCACTTCGCTTAGTAAGAGTAGTAATAAGCACACGTTCACCTGCCTTAACAGTCTTTCCAATTTCACCAAGAAGATTCTCAATCTGCCCTTTTGTAGGACGAACCTCGACCTTTGGATCTATTAATCCAGTCGGCCTCACAACCTGTTCCACAATAGACTTTTTAGGAACTCGCGCGGTCTCATATTTTCCAGGAGTAGCCGAAACAAAAACAGTATTATTCATATATTCTTCAAACTCTTCAAATTTAAGAGGTCTATTATCATACGCAGAAGGAAGCCTGAATCCATGCTCAATCAAAGTCTGCTTACGAGATAGGTTTCCGTTATGCATCCCCCCAATTTGTGGAATTGTCATATGTGACTCATCCGCGAACAAAATAAAATCATCCGGCATGTAATCCATCAAAGTTGTTGGCCTCTCACCCGGCTTATTTCCACTTAAATAACGTGTGTAGTTCTCAATTCCATTACAGTAACCCGTTTCCTGAAGGATCTCTAAATCGTATTCAGTTCTAGTTTTAATTCTTTCAGCTTCAAGATTTCTTCCCTGCTTTCTAAGCTCGTTATATCGGAGAGCCAAATCCTTCTCAATTCCACCAATAGCTCCTTTGATCTTCTCTTCTGTAGTCACAGCATGCTTTGCTGGGAAAACAGTTATGCTCTCAAGCTCGTTCTGAAGTTCTCCGGTAAATGGCTCCACTTCAGAAATTGCTTCGATCTCATCGCCAAAAAACTCAACTCTATAAATTGTATCCCTATCTGGAGGAAAAATTTCAACAACATCTCCCAAGACATGGAACATGCTGTTCTTGAATTCCATGTGAGAACGAGTGTATTGAAGATCAGTAAGACGACGAAGAAGCTTATCTCTTTGAATTGTCTCCCCTACCTTAAGAGTAGTTGCCAATTTTTGATAAGAATCCACATCACCAAGTCCATAAATACAAGAAACTGAAGCTACGATCAGCACATCGCGCCGACTCAGAAGATTATTTGTCGCTGCATGTCTAAACTTATCGATTTCTTCATTAATAGAAGCATCCTTTTCAATATATGAGTCAGTCGCTGGCATATAAGCTTCCGGCTGATAATAATCATAATAAGAAACAAAGTACGAAATGGCATTATCTGGAAAAAATTCCTGAAACTCACTACACAGCTGTGCAGCCAAAGTCTTATTATGCGCAAGCACCAAAGTAGGCCTCTGCACAGCCTCAACAACCTTCGCCATTGTAAAAGTTTTTCCAGAACCAGTAACTCCAAGCAGAGTCTGATGTTTTTCCTTTTTATCAAGCCCCTTAACAAGAGCTTCAATCGCCGCCGGCTGATCCCCCTTCGGAGTCATTTCTGATTTTAACTTAAACTTCTTCATAAACTTAAATACAGTAGAGAAATAGTAACATAACCCGTGTTATAATCAACCCACCACTAACAAATACCCCTATGAAAAACACAATCAAATTCCTGATTATCTTTACGCTCCTTTTAACAACAGCGTGCAACGATACCAACCAACCTGCTAGCAACAACTCAGATGAAACGTCCGAAAATCTTCGCAACGTAACTCTCGATAACTCAGACTGGCTTTTATACACACCAGATTTTGAAGCAGGTCTTAGGTTTGATGGCAACGAAGGAGTTCTTTCATTTATAGGAAACACAGAAGAAGCTCTAGGAACTCCAAGCCTATACACTACAGATTCAGAAACCGGAGATCGACTAGACATAACCATGGACGACCTAGATCTAACTGAAGAAGAAGAGCGCTCAGTAACATTTCCCGGAGAAAACGCTCCTGGAGAAAATGATTACATAGGAATGGAAATAGACGGAGAAGAAGTCGGTGGATTTCATTCAAAATCGCTTCCAATGCTAAGCCCATTCGCCCCCTTCCCAGATAACCCTCAAACGGTTCGACCAACCTCAGGAATTTGGGATTTCACAATGACAATAACAACTGCGGGTCTTTCAGGCGCAAAATGCCCACAAGGAATGAGAACTATGACTACAACAGGACAAGGAAACTTAAACGTAACTCCTGACGGACTAAACGCAGAAATGATAATGGACGGACAAAACGTAGATTTCTATAGAGTCGCAATCACAGACACTCAGTACGAAAGCTTCGAAATGCCATTCCCAGCCTTCGACGAAAACGGAAACGGAGTGACGGGCCTAGCTTCCTACAAATTCACCGCACTTGATCAAGAATCAATAGAAGGAGAATTATTTTGGGACAACACTGTTGGATGTACAGGAACTTATCCATTTGGAATGGAACTTGTACTAGCAACCGAAATACCTCCATATGTACCTGCTCAAGGAATGTGGGACTTATCAATTTCACCATTTATTTGTGGAAACACTCCTGTTGACCCAGTAACCCTTTCGAATATTCCATGGGGACCAGGAATGCTATCTGTTTCAGGAGGCGGACCTGTTCCAATGACACTCTCAATGAGCACTGCACACAGTCCACTAACACTAATGCAAACTGCAGATTCAAATTTTTATACATCCCTAGTCCCAAATATGCTATTCGGAACTGTTATGTCTCCACCAATACCTCCGCTTCCTCCAATGCCTGTTACACTAAGCGGAACATTTCAAGGATGGGCACAATCAGAAAACTCAATCATCGGAGTGGTAACAGGATTTGGAACAAACGGATGTACATTCACTGCACCATTCACAATGAGCCAATAAATTTAACGCCACTATGAAAATATTAGATTTTGCAATTCAGACAGCCGAAAAAGCAGGAAAACTTATTCTCAAACAAGAAAAGGAAACTCTTCAGATAGATGAAAAAACAAACAACAATGATCTTGTTACTAATGTAGACAAGGCTTCCGAAGCCCTAATCATCAAAGAAATCCAAAAAGAATATCCCTCGCATGCAATTCTTGCAGAAGAATCTGCAAATCTAGAAAATCAGGCAGAAAAATATGCACAAGCTAAGTACATTTGGATAATTGATCCTATCGATGGAACAACAAATTTCGCACACGGCCTTCCACTCTACTCAGTCTCAATCGGAGTGTTCAAAACTGAATCAAAAGAGAGCTCAAAGAACTTTGAATACATAACAGGAGAACTTGTTGCAGGAGTAGTACACGCACCACGCCTACGAGAAACATTTTCAGCATACAAAGGTAAAGGAGCACGGCTGAATGGCAAAAAAATTCACGTATCAAAAAGAACCCCTATCAAAAACTGTCTAACAGTAACAGGATTCCCTACTAAGGATCGCGAAAGAAACCTTCCATACTTTCAAGCAATGCTCTCAGACTGTCGCGCAGTACGCCGCCTCGGATCAGCCGCACTTGATCTATGTTACATAGCATGTGGTCGATTTGACGCATATTGGGAGTTCGGACTAAAACCTTGGGACGTTGCAGCAGGCAGCCTAATCGTTGAAGAGGCCGGTGGAAAAGCTACCGACACCTATGGCGAAACACTCGACCTCTTTGGCCAAGACATCCTCGCAACAAACGGACTTGTTCACAAAGAAGTCATTACAAAATTCAAAAAACTATAGATCGATATCAACAATAAATGGCTCCAGACCAATTGAATTCAATATAAAGTTTGCCTCTATAAGAGCTTCCCTAAACTCACCAGTTTTAACCATTGAATATGGAGGAAGCAGATCAAAATCTTCATCGCCATCACCAAGAGTTATCCAATGACGATAACCAAAAGTCATACCAAGCTTCGTAAGATCATATCCAGGAGCCTGGAAGTAACCCTTTTTATGCAAAATTGCATCTCTTAAAACTCTAAGCCTTATATCTTGAGCCTCAGCTTCTGGCCACTCACTACCTATTCCCCATTTATCTAAATATTCTTTTATATCTTCTTGTATGGATTCATCCATGCTATTCAAGATTTGACCATTAATAAAGTCTCCAATCTCATATCCTAGCCAAACTTGCCAGGCAATTCTTCCAAATTTACCAAGAGCAGGAGGAGTTTTTTTAGGAACCTTCTTGACCAATTTACTCAACAAAGGAACTTTCTTCCCTACAAGACTTCCCAACCCCTTAGCTACATGATAAGCAAAAGGAACTCCACCCCTTACAGTTAAATACGAAAGCCCTCCTTGAGCGGCCATAGATAAAAGCTCATGATCTTCCCAAAATCCAGTATCCCAATATGATTTTATTTTTATATTATCAAGACCACCTCTTCTTTTCGTCTTGAAATAATAATGTTTTTGTTCGTTCGTAAAGGTTTTCCACCCCTTAAGGTGTTTAGGGAACATTTCGCCTTTCTCTGACCAAAACATATAACAATCATCACCTTTTCCCTCTTTACTCATCTCAGAATCAAACTCTGCAAATCTCTCCTTATAAGGCTTAAGCTCAACATCTTTTGGAAGCAAAATACCGAAAGGTGAAAGCACCTGTATCGTCCTCCAAACATCCTGCCCCTTTGATTGAGCTAATTTACCTCTTAATAAACTATCTGAAGTTAAAATTGAATCCTCTCCATTAGAATACGTATAAGCATTTTGCATTATCTCGGAATGCGCACTAATAATTTTTTGCTGCGTAGGAAAAACAACATCGTCCAAAAATGTCCCCATCGCATCCTTGAAAGCCTTAGCCTCAGAATATGTTAACTTTTTCGAAGGGACTGCTCTAATATCTTCACAAGCCTTCAACGCCATGTCTAAATCAGTAGGCTTTATATCCTCGGCAATAGAATCTAAAGACTCAACAAGCTCACTTTCCAAAGCTTCCAGAACTTCTGGATCATTAGGCTGGATAGGACGACTCAGCTTTCTTTCCAATGCAATTGCCTTCTGATGCATCCAAACGATAAGAGATTCTTCACTTCCTCCTAGTAAAACTGTCAAAGCGCTATTCATCTTATCCTGAACAAAGTCCTTCGCATCTCCCATCATTTTACGTAAACCATCTTGTTTTTCTCCTTCCTTCATCTGTTTAGCCTTTTCACCAAGCTTTTTTATCCAATCCTTTCTCAAATTCCCATCAACTAAATGACGATAAAACAGAATGGTTTTTTCAAATTGAGCAATCTTTTCAGAACGCTCCTTTACCGGTAGAGAAAGCACTTGATCAATCGCTTCATGGTAATACCTCATAGTAAGCACCATCATTTCCATTTGAGCCATTGAGTCTCCTTGAAACAATTTATCAATTACATGGTCCTTTGGTGGCTCTTTCAGAACATCAACAAAATAATTTAAAACAGCTTCTTTTTTCTTCCCCTCCTTCTCTTCAACAACAACTACAAGTTTTCCCTCCAATTCCTGCTGTCTACGATATAATTCTTGGTACTTTGGATCTCCATTAAATAACTTCTCAACGGCA
>JABJOK010000085.1 GCA_018664365.1 Candidatus Peregrinibacteria bacterium
GAAGCGATGCGCATATTTAGGGTCAGTCAATAAATACGCCTGCATCAAGTGTTCAAAACGGTCACCTTTATCGCGTTCGGAAAAGGAAATTTTTCGATATTTTTCAAGTATGGTCTGGAAATTCATTCTGCTCTCGCTCCTGCTTCACATCCCCCATATTGGGATAAAAAACGCCGCTTTACTCAATTTGAGAAAGCGGCGCGAATGTGCTACTATTTCTTTGCGCCACGCTCCCATCGCGTGGACGAAACAGGCTGGAGGTGTTGTCCGCACTTTCCAGCTTTTTTATTTAGAGAAGTATAGCATAATTGCAGTTAGCGAAAGAAAAATGTGCGTATGTTGCAGTTGCTTTTACACCCACCAACTTACAAAATCATTGCCTCTTTAAATTTTCCAGTTTCAATAGGTACATACTGTCCGTTTAAGACCAAATTACGTCCTAAGATCCCAGAAAGATCTGCTGTTTTCTCCCCCAGCAATTTGGGGTTATTCTCTAATATCTGGTTAATGCAACTTAAATACTCTGGAGTAGTTAACCTTTCTAATGTTTTTTGTCCCTCTAAGTACTCTCCCGGGGCACCTCCATTTTTTACGATACGTGCATTAGACAGTTTATTTATCTTTGCAGTAAGCAGTGCCGAAAGAATAAATATATCAAGAAGCTCCCTCTGTGCTTCCTCGCTGGTCATGTCATTCGTATACTTTTCATAAGCTTTCTCAAGTCCATGAGAGAACATTCCCTGAACAGTCTCATTAGCAGCAATAATTTCATTGGTATTAAATTTAGATGTTTTCTTGCCTTTTGAAGACAGCTTATCTTTTGTCTTATCAGTAAGGACTTTCCACTTTTCCTTCATAGTTGGTATAGCCGTGTTCTGCAACCACTGTTTAACAGGAGGGGCCAAATATTCATTCACAGCATAAATAGTAGCCTCCGCAATTGCAACCCCAACAATCTGAGCAAGCTCTTGCATTTCTGGAGACAATTCTACATCTTGTTGATTTTGTAGGTTGTCATACGAATAGTCGCTTTCATATTCGTATTCATATTCGCTTCCATCAACTTTTTCAAACTCAGCATGACCTACAAGCTTATTTGTTTTATCATCAAGTAAAATACCACGTAAAGACCCATCAGTATCACGTGATGAAGCAAGATGAGTTCCTTCCTTACGTTTTGCCCTATATAAGTCTCCACTTTGTTTTTGTTTGCTCACATTAATCTCCTTCTTTTTTTCAACCTCGTGTAGTGGGGCGCTTATAAGTTGAATCTAAGCTCTTATTATTAGGTGTTTTGGATAATTCATCATTAGCGAAAGCTAACTTCGCTTAATGTTCGTTTTCCCGAAATGTCATCATGATTTTACTTGAAAACGTTCGGCTTCTTACACAGTAGATATAATACCATTGTGATTTGAATTATTTTGCATAAGGCACCTTCAACACCTGCGCCGCCTCCTGCTTCGCCCGTTCCGGTCGGCGGCCATACCGCGCAGTTGTATTCACGCTGGCATGTCCCGCCATCTTCGCCACAATCGCAATATCAACGCCGGCATCTAGAAGATCACCAACAAAAGTGCGCCGAAAATCATGTGGTGTAAAGTGTGATACGTCTTACCATGTTGATGAAAATGCGTTTTATGATGAACTTAAATTAGTGCTTCGCTAATTCAAACCAAAAGTGGTTTGAACGATGAAAATAATGTTTCTGAAACCCTTTTGGTATAAGGTCTACTACAAACAAACCCTGTTTTTCAAAAACTATCTGCCATTCTTGGATAGTTCTAAAAGCCAAAGGCATATTCATATTTTCAATTCCTTGAACAATAATATTTGCATAATAATCCAGAAATTCTAGATAATTTTTCTGATTTTCTGGAGTTAAGTTTTCATAGCTCAGTAATTGCTCATCATAAGATGTTTTTTGAGTGACACTATCCAATGTTGTTGTAGAAGAATAGACATCTTCTTCTACAATTATCCGACGAGACACTCTAGCAATCTCACTGAGCAATGCTTCTAATCGATATGCCTCAACATGATGTAGCACTCCAAATACTATAACTTCATCGAAAAAAGAGTCTGGAAAAGGCAATACGTTTTCTTCTGTAATTTTGAAGAATGGTAAATGTTTTGTCGATTGGTCTCGGTAATCAATCTCGTCTACCAAGAAAACCTGATACCCTTTCTCACTCAAAGCCACTGAAGTTGCTCCCTTTCCACAACCAAAATCAAGAATTTTTGGACCGATAGATAAATTTTCTAAACCCTGTACTCGATACTGAGGCTTGAATAATTGCTTATAACGTCCATAGTGATGATTGAACCAAAACGACTCTTTCTGGTTATGAAACAATCTTACTCTAAGCTCTTCAAGGTTTCTCGAAAACACATCACTATTATCATAACTTGTGTCGAGTAACAAAAAAACTTCATCTACAAATTCGCCTATTAAGGCTTTATGCACAGGGATACACTCCGAATAACTTTCTTTTAATATCTGTTTAGCAAAATTAGTTACAATTCTTTTCTGGCAAATATCCTGAAACTCCAATAAAGCTCCCATATTATCTTTTTTCCTTAAGATGGTTAGATCATTTTTTTTACGGAAAACTCCCCTATTAGCGCATTCTTCCTATGTCTGACAGAACCGCTTGTAGAACAATTCTCGATTTATACCACCTTTGTACAACATTGTTTTACCAATGGAGGGGACGTGTTGAGATACATGCCAGATCAACCTGCATGAATGAATAAATAAATTGATCTTTGTAGGAAATGGTCCCGATACCTTTTATCTGATACCGACATGATTAATTCTGTTGATGCCCTTAAAGCAAAAAAGACTAGATATTTCCCCTAAAGCGGATCGTCTCCCCAAGACGATCCGCCCTCTTTCTTACGCCTTCACTCTTTCAGGTATCTCAATGGTCAACACCTGCATGGCTTGCTCGATCTTCCC
>JABJOK010000050.1 GCA_018664365.1 Candidatus Peregrinibacteria bacterium
TAACTATTTTAGATAAACTGCCTTCAGATCGTTATGCAATTAATAGGGATGCAGTGGGGAATTTGTTTATAAGATTGTATGGATTTGACCCGTCTGCCAAGAAGGTAATGACTGGTTCTCATATAGATAGTGTTCGTAATGGAGGAATGTATGATGGAGTTCTTGGCATTGTAGCTGGAATGGATTTGCTAAAACAGATTGTAGATAGTGGTGTTCAGCCTAAGAATGATTTTGTAGTAGTTGCATTTAGAGCAGAGGAATCTAGTCCTAAGACCGGTAATGCCTATCTTGCTAGCGCGATTGCGACAGGAACCATTTCAGAGCAGGAATTGGAGGCTATTAGTTATCGTCTTGATGATGGAAGAGTTATTCCTTTTAAAATTTATTTTAATTTGAAATATGGTCCGGATGTTTGGAATGCTATTTTGCATGAATTGGAAAATCCTCCTATTAGGCCGCAGGATATATTGCTGTTTGAAGAGTTACATATTGAACAAAGTTCTGTTATACAGAGCCAAAACAGCCAAGTGGGTGTTGTTATGGGTGGAGTTGGTGGAAGTGAGAGAATGGAATTTAATGGAAATGAGCCTCTTAAGGGAGAAAGGATAGAAACCGACGAGTATCAAGGGTATCAAGTAACAATTACGGGTGAGCGTGGACATACTGGTGGTACACCTATGAATTCCACTGCAAATGTTGAAGATGGAGAAAACTATTATAGGAGTGACGCAATTGTAGGAGGAGCATACTTTACCAATTTACTGCTTTCTAGGTGTCAAAAATCAGGAATTGATGTGAGGATTAATGCTGCTAATGTCGAAGAAGATCTTGGATTCACAACTATTCCTCCTAAATTCACGATTCGTCTTGCTTGCGACAAGGATTCGTTTGACCGTTTTAATGATATTTTTGAGGAAGTTAAGGAGGAAACTTCAAGGAAGAAGCGTGTTAATGTTTGTGGTAATTTTATTGCTACTGCGGGGAAAGAAGCTCTATATAAAGAGGAGGTTTGGGAAGTTTTTTCTTCTGTTTTTCACGTTGAGTATGCTGCGAGAAAAATTAATGTTGAAAGAGGAGGTTTAGGTACCGTTAGGTCTACAATAGTTGATTTAAAACTTGTTCCTGGTGCACCAGTCTCTTTTAAAATTGATTTGAGGGAGGTTATGAGAAAAGATGGTGCAGAATTGAGCAAGGAAGTTAGAGGTATTGTTGAGGATTTAAGGGGAAAAGTTAGAGATATTGCATATTCTAGGTCTGAAGTTTTGGACGATCAGGTTGCTGATTTTACTCAGAGTATCGCTGATGAACTTGGCTTGAGCTACGTCCGTATGCCTTCTGTCCCAGGGCATGATGCTGTTAGTCTTTCAAAGATCGGAGTAAAAACTGGAATGATTTTTGTGAAGCATGATGGAGTTAGTCATAGTCCAAAAGAACATGTAGAAGACGAGGACGTTGAAAATGCTCTAATGCTATACAGAGAACTTTTGAGTCGCTATTTAGCTAAGTAGACTTTTTAAGTATGCCTTGAAGTCCTTTTTAAGATGAGGTGTTTTTAATGTAAAATTGACTACAGCCTTCAAATATCCAAGCTTGTCGCCCGTATCAAAGCGTTCACCTTCCAGTTCTAGAGCATAAATAGGGAATGATTTTATGAACTCTTTCATTCCATCAATTAGCCGAAGTTCTTGGTTTCTTTTTGCTTTAGTCTTTTTCAATTGTTCGAACAATTCTGGAGTAACTATGTATTTCCCGGTTAGTGCGAGATTTGAAGGTGCTTTTTGAGGAGTTGGTTTTTCAACAAGATTTTTAACCTTATATATAGGACCGTTTTTGTTTTCTGGATCTATGATTCCGTATTTTTCAGAATGTTTTTTGTTTATTTTAGTGACTGCGACAACGGGGGATTTGTGCTTATTGTAGGCCTTTATCATTTGTTTTAATGGAGGAATCTTTGCATCCCAAATATCGTCTCCGAAAAGAACTGCAAATGGCTCATTTTTTATTAAATGTTTGGCGCAAAGTAATGCATGACCATCTCCTTTTGGAGATGCTTGTTCAGTAAAGGTGAATTTGGCCATTTTCTCAATTTTTTTGAGATCATTTGCTGCTTTTTTATTCCCTTTTTCTATTAAGTGCTTATGAAGTTTATTTGAGTGTGCAAAATAATGTTCTATAGATTCTTTACCATCTCCAGTAATAATTATAACCTCTTCGATTCCGCTTTCTACAGCCTCTTCAACCAAGTATTGAATACAAGGTTTGTCTACTATGGGAAGCATTTCTTTTGCTAGAGATTTTGTTGTTGGCAGAAATCTAGTTCCAAGTCCGGCTGCTGGAATCACTGCTTTCTTTATCTTCATGCCTTGATTTTGATTATTTTGGTCTTTTCGTGTTCAGCTTTTGGTATACGAATTTCAAGAACATTCTTTTCAAATGATGCGCTAATGTTTTTTGTATCAGCTTCTTTTGGAAGGACAATTGCTCGTTGAAAATTTCCCCAAAAGCATTCTCTCGTGTAGTAATTTTCTTCGTCCACAGCCTCCACAGGGTCTCTTTCGCCCCTTATTACAAGTACATCTTCAGTTATTGAAAGTTTTACATCTTCTTTTGTTACACCTGCTACTGGAGCTAGAATTACGATTTCTTTATCTGTGTGATAAATGTCTACAGAAAGTTGTCCCACCTCCTTTTTTAGAGGAGTTTTGTCGTCGTGGGGTAGTGGATGAATTTTTATGCTTGAATTTTTCATTTGAAATATTTTTTAAATTCTTCTGAGGATAAGGTTTCTTTTTTAACTAGATCTGTCGCAATTTTCTTTATCAGGCTCTTGTTTTTAATTATCAATGCCTTTGTTTTTACATGAGCCTTCTCAAGAATTTTCTTCACAAGGTGATCAATTTTTGATGCGCTTTCTTCAGAATAATTTTTTACATGTCCAAAATCTTTTCCGAGGAATATTTCATCATTACCGTCTCCAAAAATCATTGGTCCAAAATCACTCATTCCATACTTGGTAACCATGTTCCTAGCTATTTTAGTGGCCCTCTGGAGATCATTTGAAGCGCCTGTGGACATTTCTCCAAAGAATACCTCTTCTGCTGCATAACCTCCAAGAAGTGAGCATAGCTCGTCTTCAAATTTGCTTTTTGGAATAAGATGTTTGTCCTCTTCTGGCAAGAACCATGTCACCCCAAGAGCCATTCCGCGTGATATAACAGAGATTTTATGAACAGGATCGCAATTTGGAAGAAGGTGTCCTACTACAGCATGTCCTACTTCGTGATACGAAGTAATCTCTTTTTCTTTTTTATTGATAACTTTAGATTTTCGTTCTGGTCCCATAAGAACTTTCTCAGTAGACTGTTCGATTTCTTTCATCCCAATAGTCTTTTTGTTGTTCTTAGTTGCTAAAATAGCAGCTTCGTTCATTAAATTTTCTAGGTCAGCTCCAGTAAACCCTGGAGTTCCTTTTGCTATTCTCGCAAAATCTACTGTTTTTGCTATAGGTTTATTTCGAGAGTGTACGCGAAGTATTTCTTCACGCGCTCTTACGTCTGGCATATCTACTATAACTCTACGATCAAATCGTCCTGGCCTTAGTAGGGCAGGGTCTAGAATATCTGGGCGGTTTGTAGCTGCTATTACAATTACATTTGTTCCTGTTTGGAATCCATCCATTTCGGTTAGTATTTGATTTAGAGTTTGTTCGCGTTCATCGTGTCCTCCTCCCATTCCTGCACCTCTGTGTCGTCCTACTGCGTCTATTTCGTCTATAAATATAAGACATGGAGCATTTCTTTTTGCCTTGTTGAAAAGATCTCTAACACGTGAAGCTCCTACTCCCACAAACATCTCAACAAATTCTGAACCTGAAATAGAGAAGAATGGAACATTGGCTTCTCCCGCTACGGCTCTTGCAAGGAGAGTTTTTCCTGTTCCTGGAGCACCAACCAGCATTACTCCTTTTGGGATTTTTGCACCCATTTTTCTATATTTTTCGGGTCGTTTTAGAAAGTCTACGATTTCAGTTAATTCTTCTTTTGCCTCAAGCGCTCCTGCTACATCATCAAAGGTGTTTTTCTGTTTCTCACGATCGTAAATCTTGGCCTTACTTTTACCAAAGGACATTGCTTGATTGTTGCTTGATTGAGCGGATCTCATCATAAACAGAATGAATGCAATGATTAGGACAAAAGGTATCATTCCTATTAATAGATCAGTCCAAAATTTACTAGATTCAGTATCTTCTACTGTTATTGGGAGGGTTGATATAACTTTTTGCTTTACTCCTGCACGTTCTAGTAGTTCATAAATGCTTGATCCCGGCTCTTTAAAAGTGTGAAGTTGGCTTCCATCTACTAGAGCTACATGAATTCTATTATCAGAAATTCGTAGTTCTTGGATTTCACCAGTATCAGCTTTTTCAACGAGTGTATTTAAACTTATTTCAGTCGATTGTTGTTGTCCTCCATTATAGATCATTACAAAAGCTGCTATAAAAAGTGCAGCAATTACTACATACAAAAGGGTGTTTTTTGATCTTGGAGGGGGGGCAAGTGCAGGCATAGAAAAGATTTTTATTACGTGTTTATATCAGTGTAATAGTGGATTATTTCGGCTTAAAATGCAACAGAAACTTTGATCTTGTTTGCGTTTAAATGAAGGGAAAGTTTGCCAAATTTCTTCTTTTTGTTGCCAATATTGGAGTTGATTAAATCAAGAACTTCTTCGACGTGGGTATTTTCAAGATTTTTAGTATTTCCTATTTGTTGAAGATAAAGTTCCCGAAGAACTGTTTTTTGAAGTGTGGAATGAAGTTTTCTGAAAGATTTTGCGTCTAGATTTGCAGGATCTTGTTTTTTCAAATATTCCTTTGCTTTTATTTCGATAAATTCTTGAGTTTCTCTCATTAATTTTGCGTTTTTGGCGATGGTTTTTGTAAGATTTGGATTAATTTTTTGTAATTCAGGAATGATGTCGTGCCTTACCTGATTGCGAGTATATACTTTGCTTTCATTGGATTTATCCTTTCGGTAAGAGAGTTTTTTTAATTTAAGATAGTCCGTGATCTGCTTTTTTGTTAGATCAAGGAGTGGGCGGAATAGGGGAGGGGTTACCATTTGCATTCCAGATAGCCCTTTCATTGATGCACCTCTGATTAAATTCAGGACAATTGTTTCTAAATTGTCGTCTGCGTGATGTGCAGTGGTGATGAATTTAGCAGAATATTTTTTCTGCAGTCTTTTAAAAAACTCGTAGCGAATTTTTCGTCCCATTTCCTCTAACCCTTTCTTGTTCTTTTTGCTTAGACTAGCGATATCTTTTGTGGTCGAGTGGAAGAGAACAGAGCGGGTGCTGTCTGTTTTTTCAACATATTCTTTTACGAATTTTTCGTCTAGATCGGCCTCTTTTTTTCTGAGTTGATGATTGATGTGTGCAACTGCTATTTTTATAGGTGTTTTTTCTGCAAATTTTTTGAATAAATAGAGTAAAAGCATGGAGTCTGGTCCTCCTGAAATGCCAAGAATGACAGAATCTTCCTTTTTAAGGTTGTCAGAAAGTGCTTTTATTACCTTATTTTCTAGTTTTTTTGCTTCTTGTGCGTTCATTGTATTGAGTGAGTTCAATGATTAATTCAAAGTTATCGTCGTCTGCTGTTTTGTTTGGTATTTCTTTACTACATTTGGTGCATTCGTGATGAATTACCCAGCCTTTTTTTGAATTTTGAGTGGCGTAAATTGGTTTTAACAAGGCCTTACATAGGCTTTTTCTATCTCCAGGTGTTTTATCATCAACATGTTTCGAATATAAGCATTTTCTGCAGTGATTTCTGCAGCTACCTTCGAGCTTTGGATTTGTTTCACCACAGTTTTCACAGGTGAATTCCTCGTTGATTACGATGAAATTTTTCATGCTTGGACTATACAGGTACTTTTTATGTTAGAAAACCCCCTTAGTGCCTTTACCAAAGCCAAAAAATCTGATACAATATATAGAAATACAAATAAAAACAAAATTATGAAGAAAACATCTACACTCCTAATGATTGGTGTTGTCGTCGCTATGCTAGTCGGCGTATACACTGGATATGCTTATTGGCAAAGATCTAGCGCTAATGCTGAGGCAAAGACGGTAGAAAAGCAGATTGCTGATTTTGAGTCTCAAAAGCTTAAGCTTGAAAATCAAGAAGTCTTAGAGGCTATTAATGCTCAGAAGGCTTTAAACGACTTTGGGACCGAAATTGTTAGATGGTCCAATGTTATTTCTCGTATTAGAGCGACTGTTCCTACTGTTAAGAAGGCTCCTCTTGTGGATATCCTTTCTTATTCTGGATCTTTGAGCGGACCTCTTTCCATTAATATGAAAACTCTACCTGGTAGAGATGATCCATATTTTGATGTTGCAGATTTAATTGAAGCTTTTGATGCTAGCGATGAGTTTATTGATAGCTTTGTAGCATCTGTTTCTAGTGGATTTGATGATGAAGGAAATGAAGTTCTTTCTTTTATCCTTGGAACAACGTTTGTAAATGTTGATGATGAGGATATAGCTGAAAAAGTTGAAGAGTATGCAGCAGATCGTGAAGAAGAAACGGAGAATCTGAGTGATGAAATTTCAGATATTTTGAATGAATCTTTGGATACTGATACGGAAGAAGTTTCAGAGGATGTTCCTACAGAAGATGTTTCAGAAGAAACTCCTGTGGCAGAGGAAGAAGCTCCTATTAGTCGTTAAATCAATTAATTAACAAAAATAAATATGTTAGGTGATGAAAAAAATAATATTGAAATGGGATCTAAGTCTAAGACAGGAACAATAATTGGTTCTTTCTTAGTGCTGATTTCTGTTGTTGTTTTAACTTTCTTGGCGCGTCCTGTGGCCTCAGAGGTGTCAGTCTTAAAGGCGAACACAGATGCTCAAAAGGCGACCCTTGAGACTATTAAGGCTCAAATTAGTGAGCTAGAACAGGCCGAGCAGGACCTTGGTTTAACCACAGAGGTTAAAAAATCTCAGGCAAAGGGGTCTATTCCTGCAAATATGGATCAGGATGAAGTGATTAGAGATGTTATTGAGATTTCGGAGGAAAATGATATTCAGCTTAAATCTATTGGTTTTGGAAAGGGATCTTCTGACAAGGAGGGGCTTTCAACACTATCTGTTAATGCTAGTTTCGAAGGCAATTATTCAGATCTAATATCATTTTTGAAGGGAATTGAAGAAAACCAAAGACTTTTCAGGGTGAATTCAATAAGTGTTCAAATAAATAAAATTGAGATAATTGATATTAGTCGTGCGACTTTCTCTATTTCAATGGATGCATTTTATCAGTCTAAATAATAAAATATGGAATTTGATGGACTTCAAATAGGCACGCCAAAGAAGACTGTGAATAAGGAGGCTCCGGAGAAGAAGGAGCAAGCTGCTGATGCAACTGACTATATTGTTGATGGTGCTTCTGGTGGGCGAGATATACTTAAAAAAATTAAGCGCATAGTTATTTCTGAAAGAGATGATGTTATCTATGGCGTTTACGATAATCGAGATAAACCGTTCTCGGTAAAATTCAACGATTTCTTAATTGATAGATCTAGTGTTTCTTTAAAAGATAAGTCTTATTTCTTTCATATGCTTGCGGTGATGGTTGATGCTGGAATCCCAGTTGTTCAGGCAGTTAAATCGTTAGCGGGGAGAAGTGATAACCCTAGATTTAGACGAATTTTAAATACGATCGCATATAGTTGTGAGCACGGATTTAAGCTTGCAGACGCTATGGATCGTTTCGAAGATGTGTTTGATGATTTCGAAATTGGAATTGTGAAGTCTGGTGAGGCAACAGGTCATTTAAACACTATGTTGTTTCAGCTTTCTTCAGAATTAGACAAAAAACATGATCTTTCTTTGAAATTATGGGGAGCTGCTGTTTACCCAATCGCAGTCCTATCTGTACTTTTCTTAGTTACTATTGGAATGTTGGTATGGGTTTTTCCAACGCTTCTAAACATGTTAACAGAGGGCGGAATAGTCGCAGGAGATCTTCCTTTTGCTACTCGTGCTCTTCTAACCCTGCAAACTGCGGTTACGGATTATTGGTGGGCTATCTTGATGGTGGTCTTTGCTCTATTTGGAATGTTTAAAATGTATGTTGCAACTTCTTATGGGGCGGTTAAGTGGGATTATATGAAATTAAAAATTCCAATTGTGGGAGGACTACTTCGAAGACTTTATGTTCTTCGTTTTGTAAGTATGATTGGTCTTCTTGTTGAATCTGGATTGCCTGTAATTAAGTCTTTAAAGATTACAGGAGGAGCTCTTTCAAATAGACTTTATAGGATTAAAACCCAGGAAGTTATCGATGTTGTTAAGGATGGAGGAAAAATTTCTGATAGTTTGAGTGATTCAGAGTATCTATTTCCGCCTGAGGTTTCACAAATGATTCGTGTTGGAGAAAAATCGGCAAGTTTAGCAAAGATATCTATAAAAATCTCTGATCAGTATCAGCGTGAAATCGATAATAGTTTGAAGAAGATTTCATCTGTATTTGAGCCAGTGATGATACTTTTTGTTGGTTTATTTGTTGGACTCTTAGCTCTTGCAGTTATGGCTCCGATCTTTAACTTAAGTACTCTAATTCAATAATGAATGCACTCAAGGGATATAAAAGACAAAAAGGGATTCACCTTGGTGGAGATACTAGTGGTGATTATGATTGTGGGAGTGCTCTCTATGCTTGCAGTTGGTGGATATACTAGTTATAGGCGTGCTGCGCTACTTTCTCTTTCGGCAGACGATATTGTTTCTCAGATCTATTCAATGAGGGACAAGACTATTCATGGTGATTATAAAAGTGATCGGAAAGGCAAGATTGTGGAAGTTTTACAAGATGGCGGAGAGCTTGAGGAGATAGATATATTAACTACTGATGCAAGATGTTTTGGATTTCTCTACAGAAGTGAAGGAGGATTCTTTTTATTTTCGCAGGAGTTTAATATTTTGAAAAAATATGATTCGAATTCTGGCTCGTGGCTATATACAGGATGCTCTTCAGGCTTTTTGGCGGAGGGGGTTTTGGAAGAAACAAAATTGCCTTTAGATGATATTATAAAAGTTGCAGGAGTTCAGCAGCTCGACAAATGGGATAATATTTCACAAATTGGAGACAGTAATTTTATGATAAGATTTTCGCCTCCTGCAGGGGATGTTGAATACTTTGTGGATGGGGCACAGGTTAGCGCTATAGATTTGAAAGAAATCGTTTTGAATTTGAAATATGGTGATAATTTGGCAGATGATCTTGAAACAGATGTTGTATTTAACCTTGAAGAAGAGACTGTATTTGCTCGTAAATAATTATGAATAAAGTATCTGGAAAAATCAGAAGAGAAGATGGATTCACTTTAACGGAGGTGATGATTGGCATGACTATATTGACGGTTGCCATTGTTGCTGCAACTAGCCTTGTTCTAGGCTTGATGAAGTCTAACTCAAACAATGTTAAGACCTTACAAGCTTATTATTTGGCTCAGGAGGGTGTTGAGATGGTTCGAAATGTGCGAGATACAAACTGGTTGAACAATAAGGACTGGTTGAACAATTTGGTTGACGAAGCGGGGTCTGCAGATTCGATAAATAGAGTTGTAGGCATTAGTTTTTTAAACACTGAAGAGAACCTGACTCCAGAGCAATTTGTAAGTGTTTATCCATGGAATTTTGACTCTTCATCTTTTGAATATGTAAATGATGAAGACGTTATTGATGCTACTGAGTTTAATCGTTCAATTGAAATTTCTGATCATGAACAGGAGTGCGAGGGTGAAGTAGAGGGGACTTGTGATTATAAACTAGTGACGGTGACTGTTGATTGGAAAGATGGGGCTAAGGATCGAAATTTTACATTACAAACTATTTTAACTAATTGGAAAGATGGTGTCTTTTAAGAAAGACAATAAGGGATTTACTTTAGTTGAATTGCTCGTTGCAATGAGTATTTTTATAGTTTTTCTGGGTGTGCTTATGAGTTCTTACACAAGTATTATTAGAGCTCAACGTGAGGCTAATGATTATCGCGTTATGTACTCTGAGGCTCGTCATGTTTTTGAAACTATTACTCAGGAACTTAGAAATGGAATGGTGGATTATGGGAAATACTGTGAACTGATTTCTGCAGGAACTCTTCTTGTGCCTGCTCAGGACCATATTTTTATCGTTAACAAGGATTCGTTGGACCATAGAGAGATCTCGTTTGACGAGGGAAATGGGAAAATTAAATATGGAATTTATGACTCGGGAGTTTATGAAGACCTTAATTCTGAAGCAGTTAGTGTTAAAAATCTAGAGTTTCATATTTATCCATATGGTGATCCTTATAATGACGAATATGTAATGATTGATGCAGTTCAGTTTCAGCCAATGGTGACTGTGTTAGCGACTTTTGAGAGA
>JABJOK010000064.1 GCA_018664365.1 Candidatus Peregrinibacteria bacterium
CTTTTTTCACAAAAATCACATGTTCGATGATAAAGAGTTCTCTCATTACGCCAAGAAAGCCTGCGCCTCAAACGATCATCAGGACAAAGGGTCGGAACAGGCACATTGAGCTTTTTATAAAAACCGAGATCATCATCAGAAATCTCAAAGGGGGTTTTGCAAAACTTACAATTCTGCATCATAAGTACCACTTTTTATCGGTACCAAATTCTACAACTCATATAGATATGCCGCAACCTAATTGCCAACAAAATTTGGCATTTGACAATTTTCTAGTCATCAAGCATATTTACTCCCTTTAATTAAAAACCATGCCTGAAATACCTGCAGCTGACGGACAAATGGAACATTTAGACGAATTTTTGCGCCACCCTGAAATTCAAGCAATCACAGAATTATTAAGAAAAAACGCCGTTCTGGCAGAACTAATAGGCCCTCAACACACAACACAAAGATTTGCTAATGCAGAAAACCTAGCACTAGCATTTCAAGGAAAGCTTGATGCAATCGATCCTGAACTAGTAGCCGAAGACGTAGCCAATGCCGTAGCACTTGCAGCAGCGATAGAAAATATGAGAAATGACATGGATGAATGTACTAATATTAGTGAAATTATAGGAGCATATGAATTCCCTGATTCCACTCTCCACGCAATAGTTGATGCAAATCCAGAGTTCCTATTAGATTACGCAGTTGAATACGCTGAATGCAAAGGAAATTTTGACTACATATTCGAAAAACTCGGAATTACTGAAGAGGATCTAACAGACCTCTTTAGTAGAGTTTGGGTATACAGCCGGCTTACAAACCCAACAAACGAACTCCTTGAAGAGGCAGTTTCGAAGATGGAACACACAGAAATGTCTGCAACTTTTGGAAGTGGACTTGGAGCAATTAATGCTGTAATTAGACAGTTTGTTAAACCAACAAAGGTTGAATGGTTTCATTTTGACGAACCAGGAAAAGCCCCATTTCCAGTAGAAACGACCAAAGGCGGAAAACTAGTAATAGTTGGAAGCATATACGGTGGAACAACCGCCTCAATGAAGGAAATATGCGAAAGAGAAGGTATTGAATTTTTCCACATGCCTATAAGCACATTTGAAAAAGAAGGACTTCCAGACGATACAGACATGGTCTATTTCGAAACCTCAAACAATCCAACCTTAAGAGTAGTTCCAATTCCAAAATTAGTTGAAGAAGCAAAAAGGGTTGGGGCGGTGACAGTTTGCGATAACACATTTACTCCAGTTAGCGTAAAACCTGCAGACCACGACGTAGACATTGTCCTTCACTCAATGACAAAATACCTCGGAGGAAAAAGCGAAGATCTTGGAGGGGTAGTTTCAGGTAAAAAAGATCTCGTCGCAAGACTTCTCGATCTACACGAAGGACAACGAATGATTGGAGGAGCTGTAATGGCTCCGCGAGTCGCAAAAGAATTCTTAAAAAATATGGCAAATCTTCCAGAACGACTATACCGTTCAACTCAAAATGCCAGAGCTGTTGCAAAAATAGCCAAAACATTCAAAGACCCTGAAGGAAAACCTCTGAAAGTTAGGACTGCAGATAGCTATAAAGCTTATCAATATATCAGAGATCTAGAAATGCCTGAAACTCTAGGAAATGGAATGGTCTCTATATTCCTGCCATCTGTTGAACTAGCACGCAGCTTTGCCAACAAGATGATTGAAAGAGGTGTAGGAAAAGGAGCAGTAAGCCTAGGATCAACTACTACATACTACTCAATCCCATCTGAAACAACTCACTCAGAGATGGATCTAGAAGAACAGGATAGAGTAGGTATCACACCAGGACTTCTAAGAATCTCATGTGGATCTGAAGAAAATCTACCTGCAGAAGTAGAGTCAATCCTGAATGAGTTACTAGAAAAACCAGAACCAGCACTAGCTCAGTAAACTTCCTCCAAATAACACTTCTCACAGTAAACTTTTTCTGGACGATCTTTGTTATAACTACTCTCTACCTTAACTCCACATTTTCCACACTCCCTCGACCATAATTTTCTAGGATTTCTTAGTTCGACCCTATCTCTATGCCTTTGAAGTGGAGCCCTCTTTGGCAATGGTAGAGCCATTTTTTTGTAAAACCTCAATTCCCCTTCAACAATTCGATATGGCTTCCCACTTTTTTCACAAACAAAAACTTTTCCACTCACATCGTCTAAATCCTCATAATTTCCATTATATTTTTCCCCCTTAAACTCAGACACAGACTGCTCGGCATATTTACCTCCAATTTTTTCAATTCCTTCACGACTTAAAGGGTAATAATCGTTAGCGAGTCCTTCATTATAATTAAAAGGACAAATTTCAATTGGATAAAATTCACCATACTCACCCGTTTTCTTCATGTGCTCAATAATACGTGGAATTAATTCTTCATAATCCTCCTTCGTATACTGCTTATTCAAAATACAGTACTCATTCTTACGCAAACTAACCCCTCCAAAACAATGATTCGATGAACGAGATAAAAAACAGTACTCCAAGTACGAAGATTTGGGCCAAATCACATTACAAAACTTCATAAAATAATTTTCTGGAGTAGCGCACGACTCATATCCCAACTCACAAGGAGTAACCCCGGTACAATCCATACAATCCTTCGCTCCCACCCCCAAAGAACAATGATTACAATCCTCACACTCAACCATATCAAAACAATTATGACAACTCTTCGAATTCACCAAATGATCACCAGTGCAATCCTCACACCCAACAATCGAAGCAAATTTATGCGGAACTTTTAACTTAAAATCCTCAAACTGCTCACGTAATTTCATAAGATCCCGATTCCCCTCAAAAAACTCTGCCCGCTTCTTTTCATATTCCTCTTTTGAATATTCCTGATTAAAAATACAATATTTCTTTTTCCTCAAATTAACACACCCCAAACAGCTCTCACATCCCGAACAATCAAAACAAAAATCACAAAATGAACAATCCTGACAATTTTGCAAAAAAGTACAACGATAAGACTTTTTGGTATCCAAGCATTGATAGCAAAGCTCGCAGTCATTCACAAAGGTACAATCCAAACAATCCTTTGATCGAATCAAATAAGCTGAATACATACTGTCTTCGGAATAATCCGAAGCAGTAACCAAGTAGCAATTCTTTAATTTCCAAGCAAAGTTCGCATAATCACTATTCTCACATTCCCCTATAACTAAATTCGGCAAAGGACACCTTTTAAGAAGCTCATCGAACTGCTCAAAAAATGGCCGTTCAAAGTCAAAATCAGCACCGTAATCTAAAGGATTAAAATCATCAGCCCACCAACACTTGGGGCAATAAACATTGTACTCAAGCGCCGGATCAAACATGGAAATCATATCGCATGAACAATTTGAACATTTAGCCTTGTGAAGCCCCCATTCATTACGATATGCAAAACGCCGCTGTTGACGACATTCCGGACAAAGCTTTGGCTCAGGAACAGAAACTTTTTCATAAAATTCACAATCTTTCTCCGTGACTTCGTATTCCTGACTGCATCTCTTACATTTATTCATATCAATAATTTATTATTAAACAAATAGATTAACAAGTGAAGCTCTCGTAGCTCGAAATTCTCTAAGCATAGCGAGATCCCTTCTCAATAAATGCTGCCTCAAATCATCAACATTCTTAATAACACCAAGGGCGGATAAAATTTTAGCATTTGTTAAACGCCCAATTATATGTCCAGCTGCCATAGCGACGACCGAAGCAATACCCTCACTTTCAATTCCCTCAAAATTAAAATCAAATGTTTTCACCTTTCTTTTCTCACATACTCTTTTGAAATTTTGCGTCTCCAGGCTTTCTTGATCTCTAAAAAAATTTAAAAAAACGGCCCCATTTCGCCCCTGGTCCAAAGCCTGAAAAGAAGATAAAAAGTCAACAGCTCCATCATTTTTCTTACCAGTCCAATCCGAAAGATTTTTATCTAAATCATTAACATCAACGGCCAAACTCAATTTAAAACCCAACTCAACATCCTGAAAAACATCCCACTGCAAATTGTGCGAAATATGCTCAGCGTCAATCGCTAAAAGCCCATTATCCGGAGCAAAAACCCGAACAGGCCTACCATGGAAAAAACATTCAAGTATTGACTCAGCAACCTCTACAAGCATATTTGGATCCAAAATCTCACAATCATTAAATACTACATCAAGTGAATCACCACCACTACTCGATATAACCATCTGCACTACTTGATAAAGAAAATATTGTGATATATCTTCTAAAATTTGTTGATCTCTGTTATCAACAACAAGAGGTAAATCTGGCTGGGACTCTGCATTCACCAAGGCTCCATCTCCTGTCACAGACAAAACTTTTATTTGCATTTGCCTAGCCATTTCAGCTGTTTCTAAAATATTCTGAGAATTACCACTAGCTGAAATCAACAAAGCTCTATCTCCATTTCTAGCATGTTTCTGTAAATAAGCAGGAAAATCAGACCCAATAAGATCAGTAAATCTCGGAATATCAACATCAACCCTCCCTAGCAAATCAGCACTTTCTCCAAATAACAAAAGATGCCTAAAAATCTGCGCTGAAGCAAAGCTCCCACCATTTCCAAAAACAAATATTCTTGCACGCTCCTGTATCGCTCGACGAATATCATCTGCTAAAAAATTTATGTCCGCTCTCGAAACACTCTCGATACCTCTAACAATACTAGGAATATAATATTCCTTAACAAAATTTTCAGCCACTTCCCTAAATTCATGAGATTCTACATTCATAAAATATCCCATTATTTATAGCTTGAAAGCCTAACAAACAAAACCAGCACAATCAAAACATCACATACAGTTTATGGAGTAAAAAACGACTTCCAATAAGTCTACAAGCTGTAAAAAATTCCCAAATCTCTGAAACTCTTACACCATCCTGGCAGCAATAAAATCCTTATAGAAATCCGCAACAGGCTTACAATCCATAAATGTTGAAATAATCCCACCACGTTCATTCATATTCCATATATGAAGATGATTCGTCCCCTCAAAAACATTGATCCACAAAGGCTTTTTAGTAACATCGTCCGCCATAACCGATTTACGATCCTCACGCGTATCTAAATCTTCGAAATCACAGATCTGGCCTGAATATGGACCTTCCTTTGTAAGTAAAACCAATGCCCTTCCTCCATGCTTTATTCTGTTTTTGATAAATTTCTTTTCAATTGGAACAACATTGCGTTTTTCATTATTAAAATCCTCCCAATTCCCCATAACCATCATCGTGCTCCACTTATCAGAAGATGCTAAATCATGATAACGCTCATATGTTTCCTCTTCGTTCAGGGTTTCAAAATCAACCAAGGCTTCAGGTGTCGATAAATCTTTCGACAGCTCCATTGCACGTAGAGAACTGATCAAACGGGCCTTTTGCTTTTTCTCAGATTCAAGTTTTTTTATGAGCCCGCCAAGCGTCACAATTCGCAGAGAGTTTTTCCAATCATCGCTTAAAGACTCAACAAGACCCAGCGACTGCAACTCCTCAAAAGCGCGATAAATAGAACTTTTAGAATAATTCATGGCCAAAACAGCATCAGCAACACTTACCCCCTCATTATCAAGAACAAAGGTATACAAATCCGCTGCCCTTTCGCTTAAGCCAGACTTAATTAGTAATTTTTTGAGCTTCAATTCTTCATTCATAGTGAAAATATTTTAGCCCACAAACGTACAACAATTCAAGCAAATTGTCAACATGGCCACCTTACGAAACCATCTCCAAATAACACTTCTCGCAATAAACTGGCTCAACCCGATCTGGATTATAGGTAGACCTGACGTCTACACCACATTTATCACACGATCTTGCCCAAAGGCTCCACGGATTCCTCTTAGCCATTCTATCCTTATGCCTTTGCATAGGCGAAACACGTGGCAATGCAACTCCCAACTTTTTAAGAAGTCCTACCTCAGAAGTTATCACCTTATAGGCCTTTCCTATTTTTTCACATTTTATCGCTTTTCCAACAATATCTTCCCCAGCATCAGCAACTGCATCTGGTAAAACAACTCCATATCCCTCCATAACTTTCTCATCCTCGTCTTTCCATTTCCATCCATTTTCAAGTGCCTGCTCTTTCGTCATCGGAAAATATTCTTGAGCAACTGTTTCATTATATCCGAATGGAGTCATCTCTTTTGGGAAGAAATTTCCCCACTCACCATTGGCCCTCATATGCTCAATGATTTTAGGCACTAATTCCTCATATTCTTCGCGAGAATACTGCTTGTTTAAAATGCAGTATTCCTTATGTCTTAGGCCGATACTACCGAACAAATTTTTTGACTGCAGGCAGAGCTCACAATAGTACAAATTATTCTGATTTTCCCAACAATTCATGCAAAAATGACAGTCGACTAGTCCAAGTGCCGAACTTGCCATCTCATGGCAGAAACTCGAACCTTTTAGCCCCACGAAATCCCAATCCATACAATCCTTCGCATCATAGCAGTTGATCATGTTCCTGCAGTCCTCCAACCCCTTTCCGTTGTAACACATGTGAGTATTCTTACAATCTCTTAAGTAGTCACCCACCGAGTTCTCGCAGTTAACAAGCTCTAAATGCTTCCTTGGTTGAGTATTCATGAATTCCTCAAATTCTACTTCAAACTTTTTTAAACCCGAATAAGTATCAAGACCTAACTCCTTAACCTTCATCTCATATTCCTCCTTAGAATAACTTTTATTAAAGATATGATGAGTCTTGTTTCTTAAATTCGCGCAACCAATACAGTCATGACATCCAATCATGTCATAACAAAAGGAAAGACCGCTCGAATTAATACATTTTTGAGAAAAAACACATCTATTACACTGATCACAGTTCAGACACTCATAACATTCAGTTGAATTATAAGTGTAATCACAGTCCGCACATGCATAGTTATGATCACTAAATCTTGAATAAGAGGTGTTTTCATTAAAATCAGCGGTATATATGAGATAACAATTCTTATTACTAAAGGCCAAGTTCGAAAATTCACTATTTTCAGCACTAATATTATTAAGACTCATGCGTGGGACCTTAGACTGAAGCTCCTTAAACTGCTCCATAAACGGCCTGCTAAAATCTACCTCCATCGCATAATCAAACGGATCCCACTTATCTGACCACCAAACTTCCTGATCGTAAATCACGTAAGGACTATCCTTTGAGTACATCGAAACTATTTTTTTCTTAGAAA